>NZ_JADEXS020000002.1:0-300000 GCF_015207005.2 Desmonostoc muscorum LEGE 12446 | reverse complement strand
TGTTCCCTATTCCCTTAATTATGAAAAGAGTTTTAGCGCTAGCTGCAACATTATTGTTAATAAATTCTAGTCAAGTTTTAGCGGGAAGTGTTAGGAGTGTTTACTCGCAAGATGTAGATTCTAATTCTCTAGAGTTGAAAGTATGGAAAGGTTACGGACTGACCATTAATTTCATGTCTACTGGGGAGATTATAAAACAGGTTTGGATAGGAGATCCGACTCGCTTTGCTTTTACCTCGAATGGTAATCTATGCCCAAAAGGTAGTGATGAACCTGATTGTGCAGTCGGTCAAGCTACTGTATTATTCTTGCGTCAAATTAAGCCGATTAACTTCCCAGCCCTGACTTCTAGCAAGGATGGAAGCACTCAAATTATAGTACTTACTAATCAGAAACAATATCAATTTAAGTTAATACCTGCTACAGGTGAGCCATCATATACGAGTTTAATGATTAAACCTGATGAAAAGAAGCCTAAGCCACTGCTAGTAAGCAGAGAACCAACGCAATCAACAGGAATAAAAAAAACAGCACCCTCTGAAGAAGTAATAGTTCCTGAACCTCAGAATGTTGTTATTGTCAGGTCTACTTCTAGAAGTGTTCCAAGTGGCTCGATACAAAGAAATGATGCTAATGCTGTTGTTGCTGGGCTAGCTGTAGCGAATCGTAATGGACAGATTAAGTCTGGTTCGACGGCTTGGAAGAAAGCCCAAGATGCCATTAGGTTGCTGCGCCAGGGTAAGAGTAGAGAAGAAGCTATTTCTCGTTCTGGTATTTCTAAAGCAGTTTTTAATCAATTAATTGAGTGGGGAAAAACACCGTGATTGACAAAAAGTATTTATCCGTTGTTGCTAGTACATATTTGATTTTTAGCTCATCAGTATCATCAGCGAACGCTGCTGATATTGACGTAGTACCAACAATTCCTTACGAGCAAGGAGAGCGTCGAACACAGCTGCCTGATTGGTCAAAAATAACTTGGGCAATGTTGCCAGCACTTGAGCAAGCAGGTTTTCTCAAAGTCCCAGAACAGTTAGTACCAAAGTTGGGTTACGACCCTTCTCGTTCATGGAATGCTGGGCAAAAGTCAGATTCTGTAGTGATGTTGGGTGATGCAGATGACGCATTCAAGTTCGGGGATTTTACTTTAGACGATATAGTCAAGATTGCTCCTAAAAACAATGGTGAAGAGAAAGACCCAACATTAAAAGACGTTGGTTTCATGGAGTGGCAGACAACTGCATCATTAGTCAAGGCGATTCCATCACTAGGAAATCTGCGAGTTAGCGAGGTAAAACCAATTCTCACGGTGTTGGGTCAGTCTGGTTCTTTACCAAGTTCATGCCGGACAGGAACAATCGCTCAATGTTTGCGTTCAAATCCCCAAGCAGGGAAACAGCCCCTGAGCGATATTGATTTAAGTAAGTACTCCACTAAATCAATTCCTGGTTTAGAAAAAACTCCAATTCGTCAGTTTAAGGAATGGCAACGCACTTATATTAATCAGATACCTGGACTCAACCAAGTTCCCTTTGAGAGGATGCCAAATCCAATTAACTCTGGTACTAGTGTAGTTGGCATTGCTTCAGTAGTATTCGGGAAATCGGAACGGGGAGATTCTAGAGTTGGAGATAACTATTTTATCTCTGGTAGTGTTGTCAGGGGGGATTATACTGTAACGAAAGCTTGCGAAGCGAATAAAGAGTGTGCTTACATCGAACTTGGCGACTTTGCCTCAGAGAATGGCCCATTGTATGGAAAGCGTTGGGCATCTGGTTCGTCTCAACAGGTAAAAGGCGGTTATGGGTTTTTGTCTGGGGTGAATGGGGGTAAGGAACCAACAGGGCGCCTTGTATACGGTAATGCATTCAAAGTAGCAATGACTCGAACCAATGAATCAACAGGAACTGCTGATTTTGGCTTGTTCTTTCGTATATGTATGCGTCCCCCGTTCATGGAAAAGACCTGTACGCCATACTTTATTGGCCCAGTACCTTGGATGTCTGTCAGGGAAAATGACTTAGTGATTGTGGGGACAGGAAGATGACACGAACTACTTCTTCAGTCAACCCCAACCAATTGATTCCCCCAGGTCAAGAATCAGCGCTGATTTCACCTGCTTTTTTAGGTTTACTCGCCTGTGGTGTAGTAATCGTCATAGCCAAATATATTGATGCCAAGGGAGGTAAGGCAAAATTGGCAACTGCCCGATGGGGTGGCACAACAGAGAAAACAGCGGCTCGGAAATTAGCGATTAAACAGATTCGGGAGCGCAAACATAACCGAGTATCTTTATTTGTTGGCACTCCCAGGCATACCTCATTAAAAGTTGTCAACAACAAAAGGATTATTTGTATCCCAGAAGATACGTCTACACTTTACCTACCAGAAGCACAGCGTGGCATTTTAGTAGCTGGTGGTCCTGGAAGCGGGAAGTCATTTTCTCTGATTACTCCTGTTATTCGCTCTGCCATTGACCAGGGGTTTCCTCTGGTTTTGTACGATTTCAAATACAGTGAGCAAGAATCAGCCACTGCTACAGCCAAAGGACAAGCACCCATACTGGCTGGGTATGCGCTAGAACGCGGTTATCAAGTCACTGTCTTAGCTCCAGGTTTTCCAGAATCAGCGATAGCCAACCCCATAGACTTTCTTCGCAACAATGAAGACTCAGAAATGGCGCGGCAGTTGGCAATCACACTCAACCGCAACTTTCAACTCGGTTCGGATAATTCCGGTAACAGCTTTTTTTCCAATGCCGGAGACCAACTGGTGCAAGCTATTTTCATGTTGACAAAGGGGACTAAATACCCAGATATTATGATGTGCCAAGCCATCTTGGGATTACCTTTGCTTGTGCAACGATTGCAAGAAGCAGACTTGAATTTTATGGTTAGAGAAGCTTTCGCGCAATTTGTTTCTGTAGCAGGTTCCCCAGAAACAGCAGCTTCAATAGTGGGAACTGCCAGCGGCTTATTTAGCCGTTTCATGGTTCCGGCAGCATTAGCAGCTTTCTGTGGTCAAAGTAATATCCCGTTGGATTTGAAAGGGCGACAGATGGTAATTTTTGGGATGAATAAGGAGAAACGTGATGTCATCGCCCCATTATTAGTCTCTATTCTCCATCTTTTAATTAGTCGAAATGTAGCAAACAAAAGGACTTGTCCTCTGGTGCTTGCTCTTGACGAGTTACCTACTTTATATCTTCCGGCACTGGTTGATTGGCTTAATCAGAACCGCGAGGATGGGCTTGTGTCAATTCTGGGGTTGCAAAACTTATCAATGCTTGAAGAAGCTTATGGAGAAAACACAACTAATGCCATATTTGGCGGTTGTGCTACCAAGGCATTTTTTAACCCCCAAGATGACATTGCTGCCGAACGCTTTAGTAATTTTCTCGGTTCAGAAGAAATAAATTATAAGCAGAAGTCTCGCAGTTCTGGAGGTCAAGGAGGGGTAAGTATTTCTAACTCTGACCAAAACAGTACACGTAAGTTATTTGATGTGAATCAATTTAATACTTTACCAGAGGGGAAAGCGGTAATTATTAGTCCAGGATTTCGTTCTCGTGGACAGATAAGTTTGCCTATATTGGAGAAGATTAACATTCCCAAACATGATATCAAGTCTGAAGGGATGAGCATAAAAACTTGGTATGAATATCAAAATAAACTTGCCGATAAGTCTACTCTTGAAATACCTGCTGAACAAGAGATGGAGAAGCGCCGAAGTGAAGCTTTAAGACTATTACCTTTGAAAGATAAAAAAGCTCAACTCCAAGAAAAAAGAAATAAAGCCGCTGATGCTGCTGAAATTATTTAAACAGAATTCAGGAGTCAGGAGTCAGGAGTCAGAATACATTCAGCAGACGAATTCTGACATTATGACTTCTGACTCACTGGTGCTGAATTCTGAGGAATAACCCACACTAAAGATTGCTGTATTCTGTATTGTTCTTGAATTATGGGAATTAAAATTTCAGAGGGAACGGGGAACAGGGAACAGGAAAAACTCATGGTTTTTAAACATGAGATTGAAATAATGACACTGTTTTTTTCGTCGCACTCTCCGCTCAAAAAACATCCTTTTTTGACTGAGCTTTAAACTCTGAAACTTTAGTTTCTTATCAGTTAAGAGTTCCCTGTTCCCTGTTCCCTCTTCCCTTTATTTTGTAAGAATTCACCACCCATTCCTTAACCATTCTGACTTCTGACTCCTGACCGAAGAGGCAGGGGAGCAGGGGGCAGGGGGCAGGGGGCAGGGGAGAAAGATACTGAAATCCCTCTGCAAAAAGGGTTTCAAGCCCCTAAATTTATTTATGCACAAAAGCAAAAATATTTATTTCGAGATGCATAGCATGAGAAATGATGCGTCCTTGTTTCAAGCCCCTAAATTTATTTATGGGGTTTCCCCCTGCTCCCTGCCCCCTGCCCCTTTTCCTCTTCTGTGACTTCTGATTCCTGACTCGTAATATTAAAATGAGCATGAACTTTTACCCTTTTTCTGAATACGATTTACGGGAGATAGCCAAACTTCCATCTGATATCTCTGCCTTAGCCAACAAATACCCCTGTGAAATTATAAATGTTGCTGATGCTTGGAATGATGATCCTTTCCCCGATGGTTACATTCCTCGTATATTTGAAATTTATTACGGGACATCTGAGAATGCCAATGTTTATATAGTTGATGGAGTTTTACAAGAATATAATGTCCCCGAATTTGAGGGGAATGCTCCTTCTGTATCGGTCTTATTTGATGGGAATTTTGCTTATATCGAGATTGAAGGCAGAGAAATTTTAAATAAGCTTGGCGGGGCTGTTTTGCCCAGCGTAACTATTAACCCATCTACCTTAGTCCAAATGCTGACAAGAGGTGCTGATAATGATCGAACCATCTGATGCCAAACAAATAACAAACGATTACCTAGAAATTCTCGAAGCGTTAATAAAAAAAATCCACTTAACAGCTAAAGAGAAAGGATTGAATCCTTCAAAAGAAATATCTATTTCTGTAGGGACAGAGAAAATCTACAAAGGAACTATTGGAGATGATAGTCTTAAGAAAATTAATCCCTTTGTGTCTGCGGATTTAGTAGAAAAGTTAAACACCGCCATATCGAATCCTCAAAATGCCAAAGGGACTGTATCAATTAAGATTGGTAGAACAGAAGTTTTTCGAGTCAAGAATGGAAAAATAGAAACAGATAAATTAGGATTATCTGTTTCGATATCTCAATCTCAAAAACAAACCCCAGCATCAGCATCAATTGAACGCATTTATAGTGTAGAGGCATTACAAAAGCAAGTCGAAGCCTTACAAAATAAGGTAAATGAACAACAAAAACTTGTTGATTCGCTCCTGACGCAATCCCAACTCCAAACTCAAGAATCTATCGTGAAGCTGACACAACAAGTCGGTGAATTGTTTAAGTCGCTGGAGAAACAGCAAAAGCTGATTGAAAAAACACAACAGACTTTATCTATAGCTTGCGAACGCTCTTTACCACCAATTCAAAATACCAAACTTCAAAACTGGGTTGGTGGTGTGGAATCAAAAGTTAAGCAAACAGCAAAAAATATTTTCGAGCGTGTTAAAGATGCACTGATTCCAAAAATCGGGAAAATTAAAAATCAACTTGAAGAACTGAAACGAAGAGTAAATCAACAGTTTACTAGAGCTATTGATGACGTTAAGAGTAAAACGATTGAAAAGAGCGTCAAAGCGCTCCTGAAACATTTAGGTACAAAAAATGCCGATGGTTCTATAACTTTCAAAAGTAAGAGTTTTGACTTTAAGCAATTTGGGGAGAGTGTAACAGTTCAAGCTAAAGATGGCAATGAAGTTCTGAAAGATGGGGTATTATCTGACACTGTTTCTGATCAAGAAATAGAAGCTCTTGACAAAGTGCAATCTGTCGTTGATAAGTACACCGAAGCATCACTTGAGTACTTGAGTTATGCCGAGCAAGAGTCTGAATCTTTATCTAGGGGTTTATCTCGTTAACAGATAACTGATAACTGGTTCATCGTCTAAAGCGTATTTGTTGCTCAAGATCAATTTCTACTTCTTGTTTATTACGGGATAATCTTTCAATAATCTCTGCTTTTTGGGATCTAATGACTTGACGAATGGCCTTCATCATTTGGGTTTGGGGGTCATTTTCTTGGTATGGGTTTTGAAAATAATTTGCCACCTCTAGAACGAAAGAAGCTAATTCCTTATCATCCATGATCCTGATGCTCTCTCGAAGAGAGTCCACCATTTCAAGTTTTTCGCCAAACTTTTCTAACAGCTTCAGCTTGCGTTCTAATGAGCTTAACAATTTTGGTGGTGAGGGTGGCGAATGCCTAGAAAGTTGATTATTTTGTCGCCACTCCTTCAACCTCAGAGCCTCAGAATTCAATTTCTCGTAAGGTAGTCCGCCATGCTCAACGATAAAATCATCTACTCCTTTATCTGGCCCTGGCAGACTGACCACACTAACTTTTGCACCCTGCTGCTCTAATAATCGCCCAGTTCGGGATATGGCAATCTCAATATTCTGTTTAGTTTTGGGTTTAGTTTCGTAGTCAAAGCAAAACTTGATATCCCGGACTGGTGTGGCGAAAACCGCTAGTTCCGAATGCAGCGTTGCTTTGATTTCATGACCCTGGTCATCTTTGCTACGGTATCCCGCGTAAATTCCTGGTAGTCCAATGGCAGCATGACCTTGACTCAACAGACTAGCGGCTTTCTTCGCGCCCTCCGCAATGGTGACTGGTACATTGTATTTCCATACACAGTACCAGAATCCTGATTGGCGATCGCTGTTGGTGGGGTTTACTTTATGCTTGGAGTAAATGCGATTAGCTATCTGTTGAGGTACATCTAATAAGAAAATGCTGAGGTCGGCTTTGGGGGGATGCTCGTATTTGATGAATTTCCCTGACTCATCAAGTTTACTCCTGGGAGCATTGGGCTTGTAGCATCCCCAGATTTTTGCAGTCGGCTTTTGTGGTGATTGTAGTGAACCAAATGAGCGCGGGTCAACGCCAGCACTACACCACCACCCGCCAGATTCAATATGTGCATATCTGATTAAATCCCCATCCCTGAGCCGTCCATCGTTGCGGCGGGAGATGTTATCGCTATACATTAGATATTCCCAAGCCTGATGCTCCTGTTCTATAGGGTCAAGGTGCAGGCTTTTAAAGTTCAGTGCTGCTATGTCTGGATGAATCGCGCTTTTCTCCACCAATTCCTTCCAGTGTTCTGGGTCTATGTGGTCAGGAGGTGGCGCACTGCCCCCCACCCAAAACGCTTCGGTCGGCAGAACTGCTTTGAGTACTGGTTTGGAAAAAACCGATTCAGCAGTTTCCCTCACTGGTGTCCGTTTTTTTATTGGTTTGACTACAGGAACTTCTGTTGATGAATCAAGGCTTGTTATGACGCTAGGTGCTACTGGCTTGAAAGCTGGCTGGATAACTGGAATCTCCACTGCTGTCTGTTGTTTTAGTACTGACTCCTCAACAAAGGCATCTATATTTATAGTTATCGCTTGCTGAGGCGAAAGTTGGCGCTGCTTGAAAGTCGATTTCTGAACTTGTTTTCGTAGCAATTCCAAAGCATTTTCTTTAGCTTTGGACTGTTGCGCTAACTCTACCAATCGCGTTGGATCTTCGGTGTAAATCTTTAATTCATGCCTTGCACGGCTGGCAGCAACATAAAAACTTTCCTGTCCAATAGTGAAATCTGCCGAAATTAACACCCGATCCGCAGTTTTCCCCTGGCTACTATATGTTGTACTCACAAGGGCATAGTCTAAGTTTTGTGCCTGTGCCAAACTAATGCGTTCAGTACGCTCATCAGCATATTTAATGTGGACTATGTTCAGGTCAATTCCTGTCACAGTAAATTCTTGCCCGTTGCGTCGTCCCAATTGCCGATCGTTTTTCTTCCATTGCAGGCGATCGCCCACAGCAATTTCAATCTGCTGACTCTGGTAAACCGCTTTCTCAAAAGCCGTGTCTACATCCAAAAGCTTACCATTATCACCTTTGAGAGTTAACTTGTCAGTATTTTGACTTACCACTTCATATAATTTGCCTTTAGAAAGCCCCCGGCGTTTGTAATCCCGTGTGGGTATGATCACATCACCAATTTCAAAGTTATGGGCAAACCGCATCTGTACAATTGAGAGATTTTTGGTTTGCAATTGGGTGATGGTTGCAGTTTCTCCCAAAGTTCCTTCACCCAAGAGCTTCGAGCGAATGGCTTGGGTAAGGGCAAGTCTTTCTGTATTCGTCCCAGCTAACACAAGGGTTTTGAGTCGTTGTTCTGGTGTCCCTACTATATAATCATTGGCGATCTGCTCTATTTTGGATTCTGAAGAAACAGTTTTTATAGAGCCGGTTGCTAGTAGATGTTCAAAACCAGCTTCAATCCTACCTTCAGCGATTAAATCTACTGCTAATTTTAGTTGAGGGTCTTTTTGGCGCAATGATTCATTGAGGTGTGCAGTTTTGATTCCTGCTTGCTGCAACGACTTGAAAGGACTACCGGCTTCTACTGCTGACAACTGCCGAGTATCACCAACTAAAATCACCCTAGCTTGAAGTAAGGTAGCTCGTTGTAAAAGTGCATGAGCATCTTTAGCACTGAGTAGCCCAGCTTCGTCCACAATCCAGATTTGATTTGGTTCAATCTCTGGTGGTGGTTCCGAAACTAGTAATCGAGCAACAGTCTCAGACTGAATTTTTAACTCTTCGCTCAAAACCTTAGCAGCAGAGGAACTAGGGGCGAAGCCAATAATAGTGTAGCCGGAATTGAAAGCGATCGCCTTCAACTCTTTGAGTGCAAAAGTCTTACCAGCACCAGCTACCCCTTGCCATGCAATGAACTGGTCAGATGTTGTTGCAGCTAATTCTACTGCTTGGCGCTGTCCCTGGTTTAGCAAGGTATTCTCTAAGTGGCTTTCGACTACTTCCGGGTGAGAAATGGAGCAAAATTTACATTGACCTTGCTGCATCAAGTCAATCGTCGCCAACTCCCGCCTCACTGCTGTCATCGTCGTAAATTGGTCAGTCAATTCTGGTAGAGCGATTAACTCCTGATGCTCTCTAATCAGGGCTGCTGTTGCTGTTAGATCCGTAGCTAGCCTTTCTTCTAGGATGAATTTTTCTAAATCTTCTTGTCTAAAGGCGACATTTCTCTCACTGCAATGTGCGATTGCCAAATCCAAAACCTCCGCCAAACTTTTGTGATTGACTGGTATATCGTGTCTGGCTTCTCCCGGTTTGACAAAGGTAATACCCAATGCCGCAGCTTCTTCTACCCAGAATGCAAGTAATTCTGATTCTGGTAGTTTTTGCTTGCGCTGGCGAGTATTATCCCAAATTTTCTCGCGTTCTGCCCAAGTGGAGTTAGCCCCGGCTTCGGCGAGAATTTGCTGTCGGCGTTTAGAAAATGCTTCTAAATCTTCTGACTTGAAGCCTTTGATGTCAAACTGCCCATGTTTGCGGGATTCTATCTCGTAGCCAAGCTTCTGCACCTCACGCGCTAAATAACTTTGGTATGCCATGCCCAAGAATTTCTTATTGGCGAATATCTCGTTATTACCCAAACTCAACCACCTACCATCTGGGGTTTGCGTCATATTCATCAGCAAACAGTGGGTGTGCAGATGTGGGTCTAAGTCCCGACTTTCGATGTGGTCAAACTGCGCCACGACCAAGTTACCAGTCTTAACTCTATGTCTGTTGTTATCGTCTGTCACTCTGGTGTAGGCGTACCTCTGCTCTATTAGCTCCAGGGTTTCTTTCAATGCCTGATGGTGAGCATCAATCAAGCGAGTATCCCCGCCTACCAATGCCATCAGGCTCACGCTTTTGGGCGCAGAAAATGTACAGTCTAAGGCGGCTCGGCGTTCAACACCTTTTTGGTTTTCTTTCCCTTCGACTTTCTTGATTCCTCTGGCATTTAAAATTTGACTCCCATCTGGTGACATTCCCTCGATCACATTTTTAAAAGCATCTTCATTGTTGATCGCCCCCGACAATCCCAACTTAAGAGCGCCTTGACCGCTCCATAGCGACTTTCCTTGGTGATAGTAATTCTTGATGAAATACTTCACCGCCATCTCTGAGGAAACGTTGGCTGCTGTCAGCATGGTTTACCTCTCCTCTGGAATTTACAAAACTTAATCTTGATTGACCAGAGGGATCGCCAACAACTATTCAAGTCCAAGCCAAACCACGTCATCAAAGTTAGTGGTACTTGATGGCGAGTGAAAATATTTTGGTAAGACTTGGACTTCAAAATATTTTTATCCCATGTTTCTCTTTTCATTTAATATAGCAAAATCCGCTAAAAAACTTTCAGCCAAATATGGCGTACTGTGCGTCATCAATTTTTTAAATATGACATAGGAATGCCGTAAGTCTTTCATAGAAAGCTCTTGGGGGAATCATAATAATGACATAAATGACTTCCGAGAAGTTCTAAGAAGTTCTAGGAAGTCAGATCTTTTCGAGGACAAAAATTATATTATTTTTTATTTTTGGCGCTTTTTTGTCTTAGAATTAGCATCAGAATAACGCAACAGAAATAGTCTGAATACTGAGATATTTTGCTACTAAAAATCACCATACTGAAATGGAAAAAGTGAGGTGCTGATGATGAGTCTGCTAAGGTTAGTTGTAGATCCGGGTGGTTCATTGTTGAAGGGATTTTACACGTTAGAACGGTTTGAGCCAGAATTGATTTTGATGGAGCCAGAGGTAGCGACAGTCCCGTTAGAAATTTTAGAAAATTATGAGCTCACGAAGATAGGTTCGTCAAATCCTGAGAATAGTGCTTGGATTGAATATCAAGATAAGTGTCAGGCGGTAGGGTTCTTAGCTAGAAAGCGCTTTCATGCTGACTTACAACTGCAAAAACGGAAATTCGAGTTAGCACTACCCAAGGTATTGGCGATGGTAGGAGCCATAGCAGACAAACACGATTTAGAAAATGGGTCATCGATTCATTTAGGGATTTTGCTGCCTTGGGGAGAATATCAGGATCGGGTTTTATTTCAAGAGTTGGTGACGACAGCCCTTGCTAAATACAAATTCAAAGGATGTTCAAAAGCATTTTCATTGGAACTATTTTTGTGTCTTCCGGAAGGTGGGGGGATTTTGACCAGGGGACGCGCTCCTGGTTCTGATTTAAAAGAAAAGTCTTTTGCAGTTGTGATGTTGGGTTATCGAGATACAAGCATTCTGCTGATTGAGCGTGGAGAAATGAGCAAAGGTAAAACAGAGCCTTTGGGTTTCTCGAAAATGGTTGAATCAGTGAAGCGTCAGACATCGGGGTTGGACTTAGCTCATCTGACGAGCGTTATTTGTAAGGCTGGGAAAAGCTCGTCTCATAAAGCTTTAGAAGAATTAGCTTCAGATTTAGATCAAGTATATAAAGAGCATGAAGTTTCAAAAATTCGTAAGGCTGTTACCAATAGTAGGCAGGAGTATTGGATGATGCTGTCCAACTGGCTAAAGTTGCAAGTTCCTCGTGATATTGATGAAGTGATTATTAGTGGAGGTACTGCTTATTACTTCCAATCTCAGCTAAACAACTTATTTTCATTCTCTAATATCAACTGGTGTGAAATTTTAGAGACACAACTGATGAATAGTTTCCCCCAAGCTGCATCTAAGTCTCTGAATCATCGCTTGACAGATGTTTATGGATTGTTTTTCTTTCTATGTGCTAAGGGGATAAGACAAAACTCTTGTGTTGTGGCTCCAGGTGCAACAAATGAGTAAAAAAATTGAAAGAATCGATTATCGGTGTCGAATTTCGATGAACAAAGAGCCGTTGGGCGTTGCCCTTATCAAGTATATAAAACAGAGTAACGACATCAGCGAGAGGGAAAAGGTGTTATCTGCCTTGTCTGGATACTGGTTGCCTTTTGCTTTAAGAGCAGATGGAAGTTACCCAGAATGGGAACTAAAGCAGTCTGCCAGAAATGCGATTTACAAGTTGAAGTTACACATAGTGTATCTCTCTGAAGCATTTTTTCTAGAAGATTTTCCTGTCGGCTCTCACACAATTATTCCTGCCCAACCGATGGTGCAACAGGTGGTATCTAACGTGCCTGTATCGAATGTGGCTATTTCGGAGAGCTTGATTGAACCAGAAAAACCCAAGCCAGTCGTAAATATTTTCCCTGAACAGCAGGACAACATGGTTGAAACAATGTTCAAAGGAGCAATGTAACGGACCAGATAATGTTAAAACAAGTCGCAAGTCGCAAGTAAGTTTTGTGACGGGGATTTAGACCCCGACCCAAAACTTACCGGTTCAATAACCGGGGGACTTAAACCCACGGTACTCGGTTAAGAGTTCCCTCTGAATAATTCGTAATTAAAAAGGAGATGAAGTATGCCTTATACCAAAGAAGCCTTACAAAATATGTATTCCCTCTCACCAGAGGATGTCTTAGCAACATTGATAGCCTGTGGACTTGCTGATGACGCGCCATTCTACTCAGATGCAGATATTGAGACTCGGTTTGATGTTGTTCGTCAGTTGTTTAAAGATGGAGAAGCTTCTGATTATCAGCAGGCCACAACACTTTTTCAACAAAAGTTAGAAGATAATTCCTTAGCACAAATCAAGAATGAGGGGAGAAAACCCCGGAAAAAAGCGGTTAAACCATTAGATATAACTGAATTAATCAATTTGGCTCGTGAAATCGGCTTTAAACTGACGCTGACTAAAGCTTTACAAGTTTTAGCCTCGTGTGGACTGAAAGAGAAAGAGGAATATACCCCCTCAGAATCCGAGCGTTTTCTTGGAGCATTAACGAAAGTTAGTCAGCAAGCCCCTGATGTATTAATTGATATGGAAGATATTACTACAGCATCAGAGAAAGCCTTAGCCAGCTTCGTCGATGGAGTTACAGATAGGCTTGTGGAAAAAATTCCACTAGGGTTAGTTAAGCAAGTGTATACTCAAAAGGCGATCGCTAGACTAGCCCAACAACCAGAAGAAAGTGATGATTTCTTCATTGAATTGGAGGAAGGGATTATGCGACAACTTGAGGGGAAGCCTGCAATGGAGTCCCCGCTAATACAATTGATGGAGAAACATCGGATAAATTTGTTACCCCCTACTTCCATCAAATCAATGCAATTGCCCAGCGAGTCCGAGAGCGATACGACTATCAGCTAAAACAGGAAATCTCGAACAGAGAACGCACCATTGATATCCAAGTGGATAAAGCCTCGGATGCTAAGGCTACACGATTAGCTGCCCACAAACTCGAAAAGCTGCAAGCTTGGATTTCAGCCCTCGAGTCACGACAAAAACTCCGCAAACAACGCTCTGAAAAATTTAAGTCAGACCTATTTTGGTTTGGTCAGTGGATTGGTTCGGGTCGCTGTGGTATTTTCTTTTTCATCTGTGGCATTTTGATTTCTGCAACTGCTACAGTCGTGGCAATCATTAATCTGCCAACAAATCTTTCCTGTCCTAATAGCAAAAGTCTCTGCTATCTGGTATATCAAATGCGATTCAACAATCAAAGTGTGATTCTTCCACAACAAGCAAAGGATATCCTTGCTGAGTATGAACGTAACAAGACCAAATCTAAACGACGCAAGTAATTAAGTTTTGGGGAAAGAGAAACTGTCTTTAAGTTCTCTCCTAGCTTTTGATAAAAACGCAATTAAACTCAAGTCGCAAGTGACTCTTTCGCAGTCGCAAGTAAGTTTTGTAATGGGGATTTAGACCCCGGAAACACATACTTGCGGCTTGATAGAAGCCGGGGATTTAAACTGAACCGTTTGAAAGTTCTTCACTTGCGACTTGCGACTTTGTTAAATGATGATGGGATGAAGTTATGAACGAACTAAAAGAAATTAAACTTTGGGACGATTGGGATGATATCAATTTATCAACTCCAGAACGTCGCATTGAACGCTTAGAAATTCTGCTGTGCCAAAAAGTCCACAAAGGCGAGGACATATCTGAATGTCTGCAAGTTTTAGAGTACTTGAAAAATCGCACGACTCAGCAAAAGTTAGAGTCTGTTTTCTTTAGGCAAGTTCAGTCTAAACTGATTTTCAACTCCTGGCAAATAATTGGTCAGGCTACGTTAATCTTTTTAGTCGCTATTCCTTGCTGTTTTGCGACGTATAAAATAGCTACCTCATCATTAATATCTAGCAATTCTTCGTCGGAATTATCTCAGGGCAAACAATTATCAAAAAACACCCCACCACACGGGAAAAAACATCACAGATAAATATAGTCGCAGTGCGGTATATTTATTGACCACACTGCAATTACTGGCTATGATACTCCATCAGTAATTTCTCAAATCTTTCTAGTCAACCAAGTGAAAAAGGCAGCTTATAAATATTTACTTTCATGCCTGTTGTCGGCGATCGCTTTTTTTCATATATTCAGATCAAATTACTGTATTTGATGGATAAAACGGGGTTACAGCATAACCTCACCTACTTTAATAGGAGGTGTTTTTATCAAAAGGTAAGCTATCTTCCGGCTCAAAGTTCCGCAAGTCCTGTTCCATTTGGCGGCGGCGTTGAGCGTATGTTCTGCTGTCTTCAATCCTTTCTTTCATTCGTTCTTCACCAAAATTAATACCTTGTTCTGCGTGATCGGCAGATACAGCATCATAATTCTCGACTTCGTTTCTCTTACGCCACTCTTGGTGTTCCAACGCACTTTCACTGATGCCAATTTTACGAGCGTATTCTACATATTCAGGTCTGAGAGAACCATCAGGGTTAAATTCTCTTTTCTCTTGTTCAGTGAAGAAATCGTAGGCTGTGTAGATTGGCCACGGCTCTGGGTCAGTCTCGTCCAGGCGCTTCCACTCGTCGTATTCTTCTTTCAACGAGAGAGCATAGTCATTAATTGCTTCGTTACTCATTCCTGTAGACAACATTTGTTGTCGGGCTTCATCCTTCAAACTTCCATCTGAGTTGAATTCTCTTTTATTCATATTTACCCAACGCTTTATTCTCGACATAACAACCTCTCAAAAAATTAATTAATGTTCATCAAAATGTCAATTTTATGACTCTAGAATTGAAGCATTTCGACCCCCGGCTAAATCAATGGATTTATGTAGATGATAATCAGACTAGCTCTCAATCAATTTTAACTGAAAAGCTCAGTAATACTTTACTAGAATCATATTTCCCTAACAAAGAGTTTTCCTTTGGGCACTCAGATGAATACAGTACAGACGAGGATTTAAGGAATCATCCAGATGGACACATCTTATTATTATCTTCTAAGACCCGCTTACTTTATGGAGAAAAAGAATGTTTAGAAACGATTCAAAAAATTTGTCCAGACAGTAAAGACAGGGGTGCTTATGGTTCCATCTTCCTTGGGGCTTGTAAAAATGCGATTCACGAAAAGCTAAACATTCTGGTAGTAGATGATTCTACTGATAACAGGGGTGAAAACGGAGGAATATTATCAAATGATTTAGCATATAAACTAGTTGGTGACTGTTATGGACAAATTTCAACACAACTTTATGACAAGCTAACTTTAAGACAATCACAGCCAGATAAAAGCTACCGTGTTATTCAGCATCGATTTGGTTGGAAGGAAGAAAACGGAGAAGATACTACTAAATATCGTTTTGGAAAAGGGACACTGCGACCATACAAGCTTGATAAAATCAAATATGCAGATCCTAAAAATAAACCAAAAATAGATATAATTCTCCCCATAAGTAGTTTTAAGGGAACAGATAAGGATAGACCAGCAGGGGCGACTAAACCTCAAATTAAGCCAGGATTATATCAGCAAAATATTTGGTTGGCTGAAAAAGGACAATCACAGCAAGGTCAGATGTCTATCTCCCAACTCTTGGCATCTTTCCCCCAAGGAATTAAAGATTTTGCCGAACAATTAGAGCTACAAGCTGAGAAACTAGCCTCTATTCAAGATGACCCAAGGAAAGTTGCTGCTGACTATTGTGAAAAATACGAAAAACGCAAAGAATCATTGAACCAAAGTAAATTAAAAATAGGAGAACTTACTAGCCCTGAAGCAGATGTTAAAAACTTAGGGACAAATGATGACTTAGATGCAGATGAGGAATTAGATGACGAGAGTACTAAAGATGACTTGTTCATGTACAAGCTCATCAAAGCTGACTTGTTGGGTCATCAGCAGTTATTAGAAACGGAAAAAGTTAAACAGGAATTAAGTCGGTTTGTACAGAGCCAATGGCGAGATATCGCTCTAGGGAAAACGCTTACTTTTGACCGAGGGATGATTATTCCATCCAAAGATTTAAAAAATGGTGAAATTTGTGTTTCCTGGGAAAAGAATGAAGAAAAAATTCTTAACTTCCGTTCTCCTTTTCTGAATTCTAATGGTTTGTGTGTGTCTACTAACAAGCATGTTGAAGATCGACTCGGGCCAGATGGTAAAGACCTCAAAGGTGTAATCGTAGTTAGCGACGAAGACCATAAACGCATACAGCAAAGAATTGCACAATTAGAAGCGCAAGGAATCGATGTTGATTTTATCGACCCAGCCGAAACCGAATCAGAACGCCAAGCACGAGACTACGATGGTGACTGCATTGGTATAGCAAGAGCTAGCCTATACCCTAATCTGACAGCCGAAGCCGAGTATAGAAACCAACCCCAAAACGCCTATTCCCCTACAGTTAAGCTCACAAAACAATCATTCTACGATCCTAAAACTGGAATCCAGCCGCCTTTTGAAAAAATCGCCATCCACATGAGCGATAGCATTAGTGTGGGAGTAATCAACAATCAAGTTACTGCACTAGAAGCGTTAGAATCGGAAATTGAGGTACTTAAAACTTACGGTACTTTTGAGCAGAAATCAAGTTATCTAGACCAAGTTTCTAATCATTACGAAGCCCTGTTTGAGCAAGAACAGCACGAAGAACCAAAGTTAATTAGAAAAGAATACAAGCCTTATATGCAAAGGTTTGTTGAACTTGCCCAAGCTCAAAGAACCCCTCAAAATTTGCATCAAGCAATGGATGTTAACCGCCTGATGTATCGGAGTATGATTGAGGAGGGATGTTTTCAAAACCAAATAGCAGTGGATCTCTTTAAAAGTTCAAGAACTCCCGACATGAACGTAATTAAGGAGAATAAGCGTTATCTTCATAGAGATATTAACTATATTAAAGATAAGAAGTCGCGTTCAGTTTATTTAAACTATGGCATTACTCCCACTGGTTACTCCCCAGTAGAATTATTAATAAATCAAACTAATAAATATTTCCAACAATCACAGTTAGAATCGCGCCCCATCGTTCAGTTTAAAGACTTGTTCCACGGGGTAGAATTTACACCACAGCAGAGATTGAGTGCGATCGCTGCCAAGTACGAGTTTGACAAGTTATTTAACGCTGCGGTACGTATGGAGCGGCTCAGAGAAACCGAGAAGGGGCCATCAGCAACCATTCAAACTCCACAAGGGACGCAACTCGAAATTGGCAATCTCACTCGTTACGCGCATCCTCTAATTTGGAAAGCCCAGACGTTGAACATCCGGCTAGACGAAATACCAGAGAAATGGCGAACTAAAGAACGCCCCCACAAATTACTAGCAGTCGCCCAGATTAATGGTGAAATAGGCAAGGATGGGAAACCCGCATACCGTCATCTTGGGACAATTAGCCAGCAGTCAGTAACTGACCATAACCTCAAACCGGGGATAGTTACGCAGGGAGCTAAAGTCACAGAATTTAAACCAGAGCTTACTAAAAGCCAAATTAAATTACTCTTTGGCAAAGCAAATGAAACAGCTCTTGCATTTTACGCTTCGATCCCAGAATCAGACAAACTTGCTGCTGCTGCGGCCGCTTGGAATGTCTCTGCATCCCGCCAAGATGAACTTGAAGTTGCACGTAAAGAAAACACCGGCCCAGGAGCTTACGCTAAAAAAGTATCTAACTTCGCCTTTGCTGCTTTCCCCAATGAGATTATCTCCCGCCTGGAGCAACTGCAATTTACCAAACCGAAGTTAGTCACATTGAATAATGAAGCGAATCAATTTTTGGGTAGAAAGTGGAACCCAGACGAAAAACACCCGATAGAAATCAGAGCTAGTTACCACCCACCGGGGCATGAACGCCACGTTTCCAGACTAATGTTTGTCCAGGATACTGACGGCGAATATAAGGAATTCGCTATGCTTGAAACCAGGACTGGAATGTTACCAATTGGCACAAAGGCGCAAGCTAATTTCATTGGCGTGGAACCTGCTACTGCCAAAGCAACTATTGGGCTACCAGGAAACGAGCCAGTTGAAATTACTATCCGTGAACTCAAGAATTTCTCTTACGCAGGACTTGTTTTTAACAGCGAACCGATAAACTTAGAATTTGGCACTGTGCCCGTTCCTGACAAAACAGTAAAAATCAAAATTGATGCTTTGACTTTGGGTGAGTTAGACAGTGATTCTGTCCAGCAGTTAAAAGAAATTAATTATCTCAAAAATGGTAATCCCCTAAAGTTAAAACTTACTTCTATCTCCGAAACTGGAGATCAGGCGTTTGTCCTGGGTGAATCTCCCAATGGCAATTTACTTAAAATTAATAAAATTAACTTTTATGATTTTTCTGGTCAGACATTCGATGATTTAGATTACCGAAAACTGACTATGGATTTGCCACCCTTAAAAACCAGAGATGCCGTGTTTTTAAATGGTGACCCCTTGGGGGTATTGCATTTTAAAAAAGACTTTGACGCGCTCAGACAGCTTGGACTACTCAAAACCGGACAACTTACACTCGCGCCCGCTATTATTCAAAGTAATTTTTCTGTTATTTGCGCTCAAATTGACCCTAATACCGTTGAATATCCTACTGTTTGGACGAAGGAATTTCAGGCTTTTGGCACTCAATCAATTAACCCTCAACAACTGTATATGATTGATAGTAGTGCGAAAATTCTACATCAGATTAAAGAGCGTCCCACTTTCTTATTTTCTACAGAATCAAACAAAAAACTTGGAGTTATGGGCTTGGCTGTTGACAATCAGAAAGCTGAAACTGTGATTAAATGGTTAACTGCTCAAAAAGTGGAATGTCAGCAAGTACCAATAGAAAATGTTATCAGGGAAACTAAAAAAGGTCTAGCGGTATTTCACTTGGTTGATAGCTCCATCCCTGCCAAAACTTTGTCGAGCATGACCAAGAAATTTGGGGCAATTATTGAATCGGATAGTGACTATCAACAAAGAGTTAATTCCCTCGCCACACGACCGCAATTTCTAAAACCTCCATCTCAACCAGCACTGCCCTCAAATGAAAAAGCTATTGAGCAGGGAGCAGGGAGTAAGGGAGAAAAACCACCCATAATAAATGAGACACAAACCAAAGTCGAAAAAGAGAAAGGGAGTTTTCGCCTACAAGGTAAACCAATTCCCATGAACTACCCTTTAATGATGGATGGTGAGCCGAACCCACTACCAGTAGACACCTGTATTGATGCCATGCGTGGATATGGCAGAACTCATACAACCAGGGCTTATGAACCTTATAAACAGTATGGCTTCAAAGAGGGTGATATTGCTCTTGCCACAGGGGGAGAGAAACAAGTTGCCTTTCGAGTTGGCAAACAGTACCAAATTACTCAGCCCATGATTGCTCTGACTTTTCACGGCAAGTCCTCAAGCCCCTAAAAAGCGTGGCTTTTTCCACAGACTAATTCTCAATAGCTCTTAGTTAATGAAAATAGCCAAGGGAGAAATCAGGGCTTGGGAAACCATCAAAATAACCTTTTCCACATACCGTGAAAAGTCAGATGATTGCTGACCCCAGTTATCAACACTTTTGGGGGCAAATGGAAAAGCATTCTCCTTCTTCACTACCAAAATTGTTCACTGGTAAACAACAGGTGTGGGGGTTGTACATGGAGCCGTTGGGGGATTATGTCGGCGGTAAAGTTGTTCCGTTTCCGGAAGCAAAAATCCAAGTAGCATTAAATCCTTCTCTCCTTGAACAACAACCAGTGACTATTGACAACTTGAGGGATTGGTATACTACTGCTGACAAGTTGGGTAAGTCCGATGAATACAAAAAACGGATTGTGGAGGTAGCCAATCAATTTAAATCTGGTCAACAGTTGTCATCAAAAGCGTTGACAGCTATGAATTTGGATACGGAAGAATTGCATTCTATTCGCCGGTTGACTAAAATTGCTCAGAAAATTGGTACAGTTTTGAGTGACATAAGTGAAGATGGTTCTACTCAGGTTCAGGGTCAAGTGTACGATATTTCTTTCAACACTGAGCAAAAAGATTTAACCATTGCTCAGAAAAATGGGGAAGTAGTTCTTGATATTCAATCTGGTCAGGTAAAAATTAATCAACTTAACAATAAAGTTTTTGAATTTTTTGAAAAAGCTAATACTAAACTTGACAAAAGTTTATCTAATATCAGGTCTAAAGGGATGGCAGTTTAGTGAAATAGAAAATTAAAAAAATTACAGACTAACATAGCAGCATCGACAAAAAGAATAGTTCGTTGATTATGGAACTTGCGCTTTTATTGGGCTATTTCAATTGCCGCTCGAATTTCTTTAACTCCCGAAAGTACGGCATTGATAGCAATGAAGTGAGCGCGGGTGCTGTTGGCAATAACACGGGTCAAAGTAGTTTTGCCAGTCCCTGGTGGCCCAGAAAAGATTAAGGAAGACAGTTGATCCAAACTAATAGCACGCCGCAGTAGCCTTCCTTGCCCGATAATATGCTCAAAACCCAATAAATTCGTCAAGTGTCCGTGGACGCATCCGAGCCGCTAGGGGGGCTGATTCTTCGGTTATTTTTGCAAGATGCTGATCAAATAAATCCATTATTAAATATGTCGAGAGGAGGTGGGGTTTTTCAAGCCATAAATGTATGCTTTTTCAAGGTAAAAAACTATAACGACAATTAACATCTAAAAAGAAATTACTTTACGATCTCGCAAAAATTTACCGTTTATATTGCGTGGAGCATCAGTAGCAAGCCAAATTGCAGTGTCGGCTCCTTCTGCTGGCGTGCGCGGTGCTGATGACCCACCCATATCTGTTTTAACCCACCCCGGACAAATGGAATTGACAACAATTCCAAAAGATTGTAAAGCTTGTGCCAGCATAATTGTTGCACCATTTAATGCCAGCTTTGATAGGCAGTAACTTGAATTATCGAGTAACCTTTTGCCAGTAGACCTTGAGCGATGGCAAACCCAATCCCTCGGTTCCCACCTGTGACTAATGCCCATTTGTCTTGCGTGGATTCCATCTGAATAGTTCTGTAAAATTATTTTAAGTTGAGCAGAGCATTCACAAATAAAGCGAAAACTTTTTCATCAAAAACTACTATCTCATTAATTCTGACAACATCTGCTCCAAAATATCTTCTATAGTTTCTTCATCTAAGCAGTGCAGAGGTGTTGGCCCAGCAAGAAATTCTTTAATAGTGATTTTCTGTTCTTTAAAATCCTTAACAAAATCCCGAATCTCAGAAACGACGTTAATTTGAGATTCCATTGTTTCTACGATCGCAGCCATAGCGTCAATGCCTTTTTTAGCAGCTTTTCGAGAATCGCAAACCATCGTTCCTTCTGGAGTATTTTTTGTCAAACGCAGTTCCTGTTTCAGTTTTTCATATTGAGCCAGGAGGATTTGATTGTGCTGTTCTAGAGTTCGGCATCTACGGGTTAAATCATCCTCGTTATTATTGTCAATAATTTCTAAGGGTTGTTGACTTCGTTCAATTTCAAGAAGTCTTGCTAAATCCCCCTCTTGGTAGGCTTTATTAATTTCTTTCATGATTTCTGTGTGAGACTTCTGTGTTTCACTGTCTCTGGCTTTATCAGGGTGAAAGATTTCAGCTAATTTCAGAAATGTTTGACGAATTTTTCTTTGGTCATCTGTTCTGACTATAGAGGCAGAGTCTACAGACTGTTGTCCTTGCCAATATTGATGCTGGTCTTCACTAGTTTCCTTTGAAAAATCTGATTGGGAATCTTCATTGTCAAACGATTCGTCTAATGTATCTAACTGTTGGCTGTTGGGTTTTAGACTGATGGCTCCAGTTACCTGTAGGTTACGGTAAAGTGCTTGTATATTTTTGAGAGTTTGTTTACCGAACTTTCTAGTAGTAAAAATCTCTTCAAACAGAGCATGGATTTCCTGGTCTAACTCAGCCATTTTTCGGAAACCGGGAGTAGCTTTATTGAGAAATTCTGTGCCAAAAGAACGCATCTGTTCAACAAAGTTCTTCAGTTCTGTGCGCTTTCTCTTAATCTGTTTGAGTAGTGATTGATGTTCTTTTTCTAAAAACTCTAAGCGGATATGTAATTGAGACAGAGCCAGCGGAGTTACTTTAATTGATTGCGATGGGACTGTAGTTTTTCGAGGCATGAAATACGTATGTAAGTTTAAAGTTTAAAATATAACTATCACATTATTTAGGGAATGCGAAAAAAGACACCTTAAAGATTATACACCACGGACTTAAATGAAGTTTTTAATAGTTTTCTCGATCAAAGCATCTGAGTGTGCATTAAGCAGCGGTTTTTTCGTATAACATTGCTCTCAAAATGTGGGTTTCGGTATAGCCAAAAGAAGGAGGGGCCACTTATACCAATTCACAATTTGCAATGGGCTGCGCCTCCCTGCGCTAACGCAATGGGCAACTCTTGGAGACGCTAAAAGCGAACGCCCCGCTACAGTAACATTTTTGTTAGTTGGGCTAGTATCCTCAAACTCCAGCATCACGCCCAACCGTTCATCAATTGTTAGTGTACAAAGTAATTCTTTAATAGTATTGTCCATTTCTGGGCTTGAGCGATTCTTCGAGAACACCGCAGGTATCGCAGAAAATTTTCATGTACCGAATGTATCTTAAGTTGCCAAGGATGTGATAGCATACCTTCAACAATTTTAGATAGCATAACCAATCCATGAATCAAGTTCGACTCCCCAAAGTTAGCGTCGCCGTGATTGGTTTGGTAGTTGCAAGCGTATTTCATGCTACTCCCGTACTGGGAGCGATTCTAACTAGACAAGAATTTTCAGGTGATTTTACCTTAGTCGATGCTACTAGCCCATTCCTTACGAACTCTTTGCCATTCAAGAGCGAATATTCTGGATTCGTGGTTTACTCAGAGTCCGGGACTTTGAGCGATTGGGAGCTATCCGTCAACAATCTAAACTTGAATTTGAAGAGAGGATCTACTAATGGCGGTAACTTAACCCCAGATGTTGATTTTGAGCTTGGTTCTGGGTCGAATTGGAATTTAGTAGTTGATTTTGGCATTGCTTTTGATGCTCCAAGATATACCTTAGAAAAAACTTCAAGCTCTGAAATTAGCTTGACGGGTGAAGTGGGACGGGCAGGAACATACATTTATCAAGATTCTGCTGCCAATATTACCCTGAGTTCTTCATCTACATCAGTACCAGAACCTACTTCCCTAGTAGGTCTATTGTTTGGAGTTGGTGCAATTGCTGTCTCTAAAAAAACTAGTAAGACGAAATCTGAAGCATAAATTACTCAACTCTTTATCAAAGCTTTCTCTCACTACACCGCCACCAACCAATCGCACACCACAGACGTACACCCGCGATCCATTGTTAACCCAAACCTGCCACTGCCCCAGATAAGCATTCCAGTAAGGCTCACCATCAGCAACGCCAACAGCCTCACCAATCTGGGAAACCATCTGTTGGTAGAAGTGTCCAACACTGCCGAGTCCTTGGCGCAGCTTTAGGTGTAACCCCTTCCATCCAAGGACTTCAGGATCTTCCTGGGTAAATGTTTGGGAATTGTCAAGAGATTCCGTGTCAATACCTGGTGTTTGTAATTCTATATTGTTCGTGACTGACACCGACTCACTAAGAAACAGTTCATCCCGATTTAACCACTGCCCGAAAATTGAATTACGCTGATCATCAGGGGCAACGAATTGATAAACGCACTCCCGATTTTCACGCTTGCCCAACCGACCAACGTAGTCCAACTTCAAATCAATTTTGGCAAGTAACTTCTGAGCGATTGCTACTGGGGTCAGTTTTTCCGAGATACTGACATTCAAGTAATTCTTAATAACGTGCCTGTGCTGAACAGCCAGTGCCTTAAACTCCAGCATCTTCTCGTCACTACCACGTAACTGAACGTCTGGTGTAAGAAACTGCAACAGATTGAGATTTTCCAGTAACAGTACAGCAGGTAATAGCTGTCCCTTGTTAAAATCCGGTTTCCAAATCGAATTCTCTCCCGCCTCTAACTGTGCTGCTGCCCGTTTCGCATCACGGTTGGTCAGAAATTCTCGCCCCAGCGTCAAATAGTAGTGCATCCGCAGTTGAGGATACCAGCCGTCGTCATCTTTCTCCACAAGCTCAGGGGTAACATCAATTTCATAGCGACGGGACAATTCAGCCTTGCGCTGCTGGTGTCGTTCAGTTTTGGTTTTCGCCCTTTTATCTTGCAGCTTCTTGAGTTCAGCCCCAGAGAGTTCATCAGAATTAGCGATCGCTTGACATTCAGCAGCATACAATTCAACCGACGCGGCTTTAACCGACTCAATTACTGCCCCACTTTCATCATCATCAGCATCGTCGGCATCAATAACGGTGTAACCATCCTCGACCAATCCCGCAAGCACAGACTCTCGATAACGCCGCATTTCTACGTTAATGACAGAACCACGCTTACCCCAAGTCTGCAAAGATTCGGGCTGGAAGTTCTGGTCAATATAGCTCAAATCCGCATTATCCGCCGCCGACAATAGCGCAATGTTAGCTTGTGTAGCAACGTGTTGACTTCTGAGCAATCCTCCTATGGATGTAGAGCCATTGCCCACAACCGACATCCCCCACTCTCTGACCCAAACATGACGGTCAACAGTTTCTCTAACCCTTGCCAACATCTGACGGACGGAGTTAACCGGCTGCACTCCCTGAAAAATTCCCCAAACACCATCAAAATGTCCTCGAATGTCGATGCTGACTCCAGTTTCAAGACTTGGGGAGGCGATAACCAAATCGTACTGAGTGAGGATCTCGTTGAGATGAGAGATACAACCAAAAGCCGGATGAGAGGGGTCTGCAACAGATTCGCTGTCAATTCTCAGGATTCGTAGGTGAGGGAACTTGCGGCGAAACCGTTCTTCCAATGCTTGTGTCCCCCACTTAGACTTAGCCTTTTGAGCAGAGCAACATAGTAAATGATGCCCCCCTTTGGCTATCGCCTTGTCCAATGCCGCAATCAAATTCTTCGGGTTGTTGCCAGAGTAGTTGTAACAGTTTCCGGCTACGTGCCGATAATTGTTGACGATTACGAAGGGATTAACCCGATATTCACCAGCAAGCGATAAAACATACTTCACATCTGTGTCGGAAACATCGGCACTTGAGAGATAAATCTTTCCCTGACTGCTGCCCAAAACATTCTGTACCAGTTGTTTGAGATTTTTGAGAACGGACACACGCCGCTTTTGCACTTCAGTACCAGAGTTGAGAAGATGCCAGAATACTTGGTCACATTCATCAATAATAATCACATCATTCGCCCAGTCATTGGGATTGAATCGCGCTTGACTCTCTTGATGCAGCGAATCAACGCACACCCCGTATCCTAATAATGTGCCTGTTTCATTCGTGCGAACTTCGGTAACATAGTTAACTCCGAAGCGATTACACAACGCCTCGCCTAATTGGATGCGATGGGTGATAATTAATACCCGTCTCTCTTGGTCGTGTGCTTTCGCCACCTCAGTTGCCAGCCATTCGGTTTTACCAGTGCCTTTGGGAGCCTTGAGGATAATCAGCTTTTCACCTTCCGGTACGAGAAGCTGGCCCAAGAATCTTTGGTTTAGTGCGATCGCTGGAGGATATGTCAGCAGAGTGAACAGCTTAATCTCCCACAACTCCAGTGCAACGGCAGTGTTGTAAAGTGCATCAAATGCTGGCTGACCCTTGACGACAATAAAATCATCAACCCCTTTCTCTGCCCCTAACGGTAAATCAATCACTCGCAGCGAACAGCCCTCATTTACCAGCAGCCTTCCCATGCGACTGATAGCTGTTCTGACTCGCTGTACAGTTTCGGGTTTATTATCCTGGTCAAAGCAAATATTAACCTGTCTGCCCTGTGTTGCGAAATGTTTCAAGTCGGGAATCAGAAATGGTTTACCAATAGCGTTACCGTACTCATCCTGGGGGGTGCGGTATCCAGCGTTAACGCCCGGAATTGCGATCGCAGCATAACCAGCAGTCAATAATGCCCCCGCTTTCTTGACACCTTCTACAATTGTGACTGGCACATTATGCTTTACAACCCAATGCCAGAAACCGCCAGGGTGTTGCAAGTCCTCTTCGGTAATGGGGATGCCGCTACGATTAGAGACTTTCACCCAGATGCGATTCGGGACTAGAAGGAAGAAAGCGCGTGTCTCTTCTCTGAATGGATGCTCGTACTTGATCAATTTGTGAATTTTCTGGCGATCTCTTCGGGGATGGTCGGGTTTGAAGCAGCCCCACATCATCAGCACGTAGTTGTTGAGGGGGTCAACGCCATTGCACCACCAGCCGCCTAGTTCAATGTGCTGGTATTTTTTCAAATCGCGATCGCGTAATCGTCCATCATTGCGGCGGGAGATTTTGGGACTGTAGAGCAAGTATTCGTAGGGTAAAGTCCCAGACAGCGATCGCACATTCAGAGCAATGATTTCTTCGTCAACTCCACTGTTGAGCCATTCAGTTAAATGCTGGTTTTCTGAACTAATTGTAGTCATGTTTCCTCTAGAAATAGACGCAGAAAAATGGAGCGGCATTGCGCCCATGCCGCCGATTCAACTTGAAGTGAAGAGTTTGTGCTGGCTATGGAATCCTCAATAGCCAGCTACAGCGTTATCTTTTCCCGCCTCCTGTGTGTGGTCGGAAGGTCAAATTAATTCGCGTGCTAACGACTTTATTGGTCTTTGGAACTTGATGCAGATGTGTGGACTGACAACCAGGGTGCATCACAAGCAAGCTGCCGTGTTCCAGCCAGAAATCTGTTGGTCTGCCGCCGATAGGTTTGATTTGAAACTTGCGACATGACCCCAAGCTGACTGATGCAATCGCGGGGTTAAATCCCATCGATGGTTCGTTGTCAGAATGCCACCCGATAGAATCAGTCCCCGTGCGGTACTGGTTGCCAATGACGATACGGAATTTGTAACGTGTCAACGCAGTGATACTGTCCCGTAAGTTAGCCAGAACATCTGTCCAAGTCAGGGGTTTTAAGAACACGCTGTTGGAGTAGAGGTAATCGCATCCGGCATCACCATAAATACATTCAAGACGAGGGACAGGCATTGTTTTACCCGCGATCCTGATTTGATTCTGCTGCCACTCCAATTTCAAGCAGTGTTGGTAGAGTGAGTTTGCAAGTTCCTGACTTAAGAAATCGGGGTAATAACTGACTGGTAAAACTGGTGCAGATTCAGCAAATAAATTGAGTTGTTGCATGGTACTTTTCTCCAAACTAAAGAATGTGTAAATGAAGGAATTGCTGTTAGTTTTGGTTGATGGAGAAGACTTCATGTTTCTTGAGATACTTGCTCCCAATACTCAACAACAAAATCGTGGGCTTGCTGTAATACTTGAGGGAGTAAAAATAACGGGACTTCCCAAGCCGCAATAACGCTACCAGCAAAACATTCTGCAAGCTCAATCCGAATACATTCTGGTAAATTGCTCTCTAAAAACTTGAGTGAATGATCTTCGTTCTCTGGTAGTTGAACAAAAAAATAATCGTCGTGCATGATAGAAGCAACAAGACCATATTTTTCTGCCAAGGTTTTTCGTAAAGTGTTCATAACGAAAGGTTGAGTTAGGTAGGGAATTATCGAGAGATGACTTTTACTATTTCGGGCAACCACCGCAGTTGAAAAACAGTTTGGTTTGAAGATTTGGCGACTGCGGGAACCATCCGCCCCCATTGCTTGCCTGATTCAGTAGGACGATAGGGAATTTTCTTATCATCAGTTCTGTATTGCAGTCCAGAATTTAGTAAGCAGTGGTTAACAGCCCGTGCAGACATTCCAACTACCTCACCGATTTGTGTTGGGTTGAGAAATGCGTCCTCTGCGGTATTAGTGGAAGCAATCGCAGTTTTTAATTCATCTGCTGCTGGCTTAAGTGCGGGGTTAACTTTAGTGGCGGCATTAACTGCTAACTGAGCGGTGAGAGATTTTTCTAGTCCAGCAAACTCGCCTAGCATTATCGCTAACTGTGCAGCTTCGTGGGATGGGGCTAATGTATGTGATGATTCTTGCTGTTTTACTGGCTCTACTTGGGTTGAGAGCATCACTCTCATTAAGGTTCTGTTAGCCCAGATGCGGAATTCGACAGAAACCCATCGAGCTAAATCAATGGCGATTTCTGGGTGAATCCAAGTGCTTTGTTCACTTCCATATCCCTGGATATCTATCACCAATAACGATATGAGGATCTTCATATCGTTAGAAAGTGCTTGCAAATACTGCTTTGTAGACTTGAGCTTCGTGTAATCAGCTAAGAATTTCCCGTTAGCTTTGCACATCTGACTTGCATTCACATAGCCTTTAGGTACAGCATATTTACCTATTTCCCCATCTTGAGGCATTTGATTAATTTCTGAGTCGTGCCAAAAATGTGTCAACATGATTCCATTCCCTGGGTATTGAACAAATAATTGATTCAGGCATTCACACGCACCAAACTTTTCTCACCAACCAATGAGAAACGATTCGATATAGTTGGTGTCTTAATTAACGTTGGCGACATTAATTCAACAAGGTAAAACCAAGAATTATTCACCAGTACAATCCCCAAAATGAGACGATATTTTATTCCTTTATCGTGAGAACAGAGCATCACTCTTTGCCCCAGAACGAAAGCAGGTTTTTGCACCTTGATGGCTTCTAATTCTCCAGTCCCGATGATTTGGTTTTGTGTGGCGTGAAGGATTTCATTACGACAATCAATTGAATAAAGCCAACATTCATGTTTCCACTGAATACTGCAACAATAGCCGAATGTTTTGGTGGTTCTGAGGTATACTCTCTCCAGTAAATTGACCTCAATAGGTGGAATTGTTTGACCCCAGGGTGGAGAGAGATACCAGCTTGTTTCAAGGGCAGTAATTAACTCAATCATGCGTTTTTCTGTTGTTGGGATAAAATTCTTTTGAGTCGTTCAAAAATTAGTGCAGCGCATTGGGGGACAATGGCATTGCCCAGAGCGATCAACTGTTGTTTGTGTTGTCTTCTGATGGCTTGGTATTCGCAAGAGAGTTGGCGATATTCTTGTTGGCAATAGAGCGTAAGCGCTGCAATTTCTCTACGACTGAGCCGACTGAAGCTGGGGACTGTGGCAGCAGTAAGGCAATCTGTAAGTCCTGCGTGGGTAAGGAGACATCTGTCCAACCTTGCGGAAAACCCATCATCGCCTCTACTAGATGTACGTTGAGCGATCGCTCTGGCTCCGTATTCAACTGAGTTGTGACTTTGTGATGATCTGTGGAAGTTGCAATGATTACCGCCGCCGACAAATGCAGCGTTTGTCCGCTCTTTCTCGTACTGGTTCCAGGATGTATGCCGTCTTGAGCTTTGGGAGTTGGTAGCAATAATCCAAACTCGTTCTCGTTTGTGGATGGCCCCCACTTGGCTTGCCGAAAGCACTCCCCACTGCACATCAAACCCCATCTTGGCAAACTGCCATAGTACGGTGCGGAAAAATTGACCGCCTTCAGCAGTGAGCAATCCGGGTACGTTTTCCACAATTGCCCATCTTGGTCGAACTTGGCGAAGGATTCTAAAGAACTCACTGAACAGATTGCGTTCATCCTGCGATGCAAGACGTTTTCCGGCGAGGCTAAAGGGAGGGCAGGGGAGTCCGGCGATAATACCGTCAACTTCTCCAACTCCGACTCTTGCCAAAGACTCAACTGTAATGTCATGGATATCAGGAATAATTGGAATATGTGGGAAGCGTAGATTTAGAACTTGTTGGCAATACTGATTAATCTCGCAAAATGCCACAGTTTCAAAACCGCCGCTAATCAGATGACCAAGGGTGAAGCCGCCAATACCAGAGCAGAGGTCAAGGACTTTTTGAGTATCTTGGGGAATAATTTCCTGTGTCATCCCAATCTCCCGACCAAGTACTCGATCTTCTCTTTATCAATGGCAGCAATGCGGTTCTTAATACGTTCAGGTGGGTTTTGAAGAAATCGTTTTAAGTCTTTACTTTTAATTTGGTGATATCTGCCAGACCGTCTGGTTGTACGTATCCATCCCTTTTTTACCCAACTCCAAACAGTAGCTGAATTGAGTTGTAAAACTCTGGCAATTTCGCAGCAGTTGTAGTTATCAAGAATTGGACGTGCCGAGTATCCTAAAAAGCGCAATTTGTTTTGAATAGCTGATGTTGAGCGTGTGTATCCTCTGATTTTAAGCCGATATGCTATTTGTTTGACAGTATAGAGACAAGCCATTTCTTCAATGATTGCTACTTCTTCATCAGTCCATTTTGTATGCATCTGATTACTTCCCAAATTTTATGCAGATTTAGTAGAAGAATGTTCTTTGACAATTCGAGCGCCGATAGATTCAAAATCCACCTGAGCAATATTCAAATCAATCAGCATCTCACCACTGTTGTATAAGTCTGTAATGTGCTGCTTGATTGCCGACTCCGAGAGTCCATCAGGAATATTTAGGTGCGCTTCGCTGGTGATTTTATCTACTACTGTGACGATGACTTTCATGGCTAATTCCTCTGATGTTAAGAATTCAGGATTCAGGAGTCAGGAGTCAAAAATCAGAATTATTCTGAATCCTGGCTTCTGATTTACACTGCTCCGGCTTTTGAAGCTTGCAACTGTTGCATCCATCCGTTGATTGCCGTTAATTCATCCGCACCATTACCAACAGCATCAACAACCTGCTTTTGATACAAAGATTCGGCATGATTGGGATATTCACACTTGCCTGCTGCCCAAGCCAAACACATGGTTTTGATTAGTTCATTAATCTGGCTAATATCAAGTAAACTTGGGCGATCAACATCCTGAAATTGCAACCACTCTTTGACTAAATCAAGGGGATAATCAAGCAAAGTGCGAATATTTTTTACTCGCAAGTCTTGAGTTGGTACTAGTTGAGGAACTACACTAAGTTTTGGTGGAGTCAGTGGGGGTTCGGGAATTGAGTTTGAAGTTGTACCCAATAAAGATTGGATGTCACGAATGATAGTTGCCCAATTCAAATCTCTACTCCATTCCCTGTAAATCTTGGTTTTGGTTGCAGCATCGTAAAGATTACAGAAAACCGTGTTTTCGTCGCCAGCATTAGCAACGATAATCAGTGGCTTAGAAAAATCTTGAACTAATGACGCAGCTAAAAGGAAGCTTTTGGCGAAATTAGTTTCAACACCAGTTCTTATGATGTAAAGTTCATCAGCACTGACAACAATATCCAGCTTCAAGTTGTCCTTGCCTTTGAATTCTTTAGTCGTTAGGCGCAGTTCTGACAAGTACCCAGTTAATGCTCTTTGGGTAACAGGGATTTTCTTATCCTGGCTGATATTGAACTTGTACCAAACGTAAGATTCGCCATCTACTTCCCCCTGGTTGACATATAAATAGATGGGTTCGGGAGGGTTGCATAAACCTAGTTTGATTTCAGTAACCATATTTTGTTGATCTGTGCAATAATTAGTGGTTTGTAGCGTAAACTGGAGAGTGCTTTGCGATTGCTTGAATAAAAGCTGATATTCAAGCAATCGCTTCTTTACTAAACAGAGCGCTGTTGATTCCGCTCTAACTCCCATTGCAAATAAGTCAGCGCAGTGCTAGCATCAGCAATGTTTAAATCAGGTTGATATCCCAAGTCCAACAGTTGTCTGTAGTGTGGGTGTATAGCAATTTCTGATATCAGAGCTTCAGCTTGTTCAACTAAGCGATGAAGAGGTGGGTTAGACATCTCGATACCCAATCTGAAACATAAATCTTCTGCCTTGACACCAAAAGTTCCTGGTTCAATTTCCGTCTCTAACTCTTCTAGTAGAGATTGAAAGATTGGATGTTTATCGTTGATTTCAACCTCAAATAAATCTGCGCTCTTTGTAACTACAGTTGCCCAATTGGGTAAAGTTTGTGCAATGGTCTTGGCATAAAGTTTCATGATTTTATCCTCTGGGATTAATAACCTAAAAATCCTCGGAAATCTCCAACAAAAAGCCGCATCCAGTGTTTTGCACTTGCACCCGTTTTTTATCAAGCAGATATTGGATGATAGTTTCTGAGAACTGAATGCGGTGCAAAGGAATAGAACCACCAGAGCGATTTAGAGAGTGCAGTAATCTAGTAGAAGTACGTTCCACATAGTTGTCAATCGTCTTAGCCATTGTTTGCACCTCCGGCTATTGCGTCTAACTGTCGGTTGAGAATATTTATCTGCTGTTGGTAAAAGTCAATCTCTGCGCGTATTTGTAAGAATAATTCTTCTGGTGTGAGCGGTTGGATTTGATCCTCTTTCAAGTACGATATTTCATCAGAATTCTTGTTAGGCATCAGTACATAGCGCCAACCATCATCAAATTGTTCAGCTAACTCTGTACCAGAGGGATAGTAATAAAGCCCTAGAATCGTGCCTTGAGTAGTACGCTGATCCAAGGCAAAGCGGGGGTAGCCCCAGTGCTGGGGGATTGATATCGTGCGTTGCATAAATGTGATAAGTGAATATTGATGATTTGGTGAGAGGCGATCGCACTTTCATTTGCAACTAGAGTGTGATCGCCTGTATGTAAATTACGCCGCCACTAGCTCCAAGTGCGGCTCATATTCCCGTAACCGTTCCCAGTCTTGGCAAGTCAGTTCGTCAACAGGGCGGTCTAACAACTGCTCACAGTTAGCCACTTCTGCACCCAATAACTGCTGTAATTCCTCAGTAGTGAGTTGCTCTAAGAGTCGGGATTGCAAGTATTTGTGGACTGGTTCAGCCACCGATGTATCCACCGTCGATAGCGATCGCACTGCATCATAGACCGAGTTAGAATACTGCTGCTGACCTGAATAACGCCTTTTCACCCACCAGTTACCGTCAGTACATCCGACTTGCCCCAGTTTCACGCCGTTGTTGTAAATGCCATCATCGAGAATTTCAAACCCGTAATTCTGGCACTCGTTGAAGATATGCGCCATGATTTGGTTTTCAGTCGTGGGGGGTGTTGCTTCTTTTTCCTGCACAGGTAATGAGCCATCTTTATAGTGAGTGCAGATGAAGCGATCGCAACGCATTAGAGTGTTGGCACGAAATACTTCTTTGTCGTTGATCATGACTACCCAGCGTTGCGTTAAGTGGTTGTCATCATGGCTGATGCTGGCTACCAGTTTGTCATCAGCGTAATATTCATGATGGTCAAACGAGATTTCGACTATTGTGAGGGGTTCGGGAGCTACAACCTGGGCTTGGGTTGCGATGTAGTTGTCGAATTCGGCTTGGGCGAGGGCTTGTTCGTCGGGGGCAGAGAGGGTGACTTTCTGAATCTTGCTTGCTTGATAGTTAACAATGGCGGAAATCCAAGAATCCTTGCAGCGTTTGTCGCTTACTTCGACTGTGCAGGCGATTTCGCTGTAGATTTGCTTGAGTCGGGCAATCGATTTCAGTTGCAGCTGTTGTGTTGTGTAAAGGGCGTGAGTCATAATTAGTAGGTTCTTCAATAGGACTAGAGAAGCGCTTCAGATTACCAGTCCAGGCGCTTTCTCTATCTCTATTAAATCAAGTTCATTTGTAGTTGTCAAGTTGATTTGTAGTTTTGCTTTTGTAGGTTTACTTTTGTAGTAGAATTTTGTATAGATGAGTTCGGAGCATCCATTTATGAAGTTAAGAGAGTCTTTGGGATTAACCCAGAGGCAAATTGCTGAAGTGGTAGGAGTAACAGATCAAACTGTTTCTAACTGGGAGCGAGGAGTTAATTTGCCACGACTTACTCCGATGCAGACAGCAAAATTATGTCAAATCACCCGACTATCAATTGAAGAGCTTGCACAATTGTTTAACCAGTAAAACAAAAATGATCACTGGTCAAACTATTAACTTGCTTTCTTTGTTGCCCATACTGCCGACAAACGAACGTCAAGTACGCCCCTTGGTTGCCCTAGAGCCAGAAGTCCAGCGCACTGCATGGCAGCAGGCAGTGCAAGTTGCTGGCGGAAAAGTGCCAACTGGTAGAATCGTCAAAGATGTGGTGCAGCGCATAATGGAGCGAACGAAAGTACCGAACACCTACCAGATTGGCGAAGTCTGTCAAATTCTTACCAAAGACAACCCCGAACTCAGGGGTAAGGGTGGCTGCTGGGGGATAGTCGCAAGTCGCAAGAGTGAATGATTTTAGTTGCGCTGTCAAAACTTGGGATGGGGTGTACACCGTTGGTTTGCAGCACCTCAAATCTTACAATTACCTACCTGCTGAATGTGAGCAGATGCAGGTGATTTGCGATCGCCTGGGTCGGGTGTATTCGAGTGGGCTGGAGGAGTCGGTGCAGAAGTTTTTGGAGATGCTGGGGAAGTTGAATCGACCTTATTTAACGACTGTCGAAGAGAAATTGTTGAGTTTGATTGAGCGAGAATACAGGCTTATAGATCAATCTCCACAAACTCATAGACAATAATAAATACACATCTTATTATTATGGAATCAGTTTGAGATTTGGCAAGTCGAAGCGGGGTCAAAAACCCTGAGGATCTGCCAAAATCGCCAGAACCTTGACAAATAAATAGTTTCACAGTTTCAGTGCTAAGGGAAGTTGAGAGTTAGTCTCAATAAGAGCGGCTGAAATCGACCTATTTTTGAGGGTTGCCAAAATGCTTCCCAGGAAGCCTGCTCTGTAACAGTTTCAGCACCGAGCGGTTTCCAAAGACTATTACCCCGCAAGGGGACTGGTGCGACTATCGGTTGCACGTAGAGAGTGAGTTCCTCAGAAAAACTCGTGGCAAGTGTCAAAAGCCAGTACCCGCCCGAAGGGGCATTGCGGGTAACTGCGATGTTTCAAAGCTAGAGGGTAAAATGCGCGACATCAGCAAGCCGCACAGTTAGGTGAAGCGCTAGGGTAAAACTAGACAGGGTTAACAGATGTGAATCCTCGTTGAGGCATCGTGAAGAGGAATTACCGAAAACGGCTGAGACGGTAAAAGGGGTAAAGTGATTCTGCCCAATCCTCAGAATCAGTAGACACCAAAAACCCCCGGTGTATAGAGGGAACCCAAGCTAGTTGCATCTCTCGCGTGTGATACGTAGGAACCCCAACGGGGTCTTTGAACTAGGTCGATGTCAAAAGTAGAGATTGGAGTAATCCAGCTTTAATCCCCCAGTGGGTGTAAGATGCCACAAGAAGCGAATGCTGCTATGTCGAAAGGCAACAGGAAATCATAACTGGGCAGATAGGTCAAATGACCAACTTGAAAGGGTGCTGACGTGTGGCGAGTGAATCCCTTGAAGTCTAATGCAACGGAAACCGAACTTCTTCGGGAAAAGTTAGGTGCAATTAAAAATTGTGAACGTAACCGGAAGAACTACTGACTGGAATAGCGTGAACTGGAGAAACGCGTTCCGAGTAGTTAGGCGACTAAGACAGAGAATATTCAAGGCAACCATTGGCGGTAACTTGAAAAAGGTTGGCAGCCTTCAAAAGCTACTTATGCGTAGCTACTCTAATATACTACTTTCCGTTAGAAGAGTAACGCAATTAAACCAAGGCAGTAAAACAGCAGGGGTAGATAGATTACTGGTAAAAACCCCGGCAGCTAGAGGGTTGTTGGTGAATATTCTCACCAAATTTATTCCTTGGAAGCCGTTACCAGTCAGGCGGGTATATATCCGTAAATCCAATGGAAAACAAAGACCTCTCGGAATACCTTGCATCGTCGATAGATGTCTCCAAGCCATCGTCAAAAATGCTTTGGAACCCTATTGGGAAGCGCACTTTGAGCGTACTTCCTACGGATTTCGACCTGGGAGGTCATGCCATGATGCGATTGAAAGGATACATTCAATGTCAAAAGCCAACTCCACTAAGAAGTGGGTGGTAGATGCGGACATTGAAGGTTGCTTTGATAACATCTCTCATGTGCCGCTAATTAATGCCATTGGTAATTTTCCAGCCAGAAAATTAATTCAACAATGGTTGAATGCGGGATATGTGGATAAAGGTGTTTTCCATGATACCAATGCTGGAGTACCTCAAGGTGGAATTATTTCACCTCTACTTGCGAATATAGCTTTGCATGGTATGGAATCTGTCCTCGGCATCAAGTACGATCAAAACGGTCATACGATTGGCGATCGCGGTATTGTGCGCTATGCCGATGATTTGGTGGTGTTCTGCAAAAGTCGGGAAGATGCTGTCAAAGCCCATGATACCCTCCAAGAGTTTATGAATACTCGCGGTCTAACTCTATCAGAGTCAAAAACCCACATAGTACGGCTATTGGATGGATTCAACTTCTTAGGCTTTCACATCAGACAATACCCTGATTCCACTACCAAAACAGGTAGGAAAGTATTAATCAAACCTAGCATTGAATCTTTGCAGAATGTCCGAAATAAAATCAAACAAGTTTGGCTGGATAATACTAGCTGTAGTGTTGATTTTGTCATAGACAAGCTAAACCCAATTATTCGGGGCATACCCAACTATTATCGGACTGTAGTTTCCTCGCAAATATTCAGTTCTCTAGATAGATGGATGTTTATCAGGGAGAGAAGGTACGCCAAAAGAATGCACGCCAAGAAAAATCAATCTTGGTGTAACCGTCGTTACTGGGGAAGGCTAAATCTTGATAGAAGCGATTACTGGGTGTTTGGTAACAAGCGCACGGGAAAACATTTACTTAAGTTTAGCTGGTTCAATATTAGGAGGCATCCAATGGTTAAGGGTGCTTATTCCACCGATGACCCAGAGCTAAAATCTTATTGGGAAAATCGACAGAATATTAAATCTAAAAGTTTAATTCCTAGTTACCAGAAGATTGCCCAAAAACAAGGATTCAAGTGTCCTGTATGTGGGGAATCATTACTCAATGATGAACCCATACAAAAGCACCATAAAATCCCTTGTCATCAAGGTGGTAACGATAGTTACGCTAATCTGGAATTAGTGCATTATTACTGTCATCAACAAATACATTCTCTAGTACAGAAACTCAATTCTGAACTTGATGAGCAACTGAGTCTTTGGTAGCTCTAGGATTTGCTAAAGCCGGATGCTTGGTTAACTTGCATGTCCGGTTTGTCGGGGGGAAAGGGGTAGCAATATCCCTGCCCTACCCATTAAACGAGAAGCCACACCGTTTGAACTCTTAACAGACGTTTGTTTCCACAGACCATTACCCCGCGAGGGGACTGAAACCAGATACTATTCGTGAGATTTCACTAACCTCACTTGTTTCCACAGACCATTACCCCGCGAGGGGACTGAAACTATAGTGGCAACTTCTATCACCCCCGCGAATATAAAGTTTCCACAGACCATTACCCCGCAAGGGGACTGAAACAAATTCATGTTTGAATGCTTGACATTTGCTTGTTTTGTTTCCACAGACCATTACCCCGCAAGGGGACTGAAACAAATCACGTCCCAAGACACGAATCATGTCTTCCAGGTCGTTTCCACAGACCATTACCCCGTAAGGGGACTGCTGAGATACGGATACCGCAGCAGACCCTATAACATACTTAGAAAAAATGTCACTTCATTTGTCCCCATATCCCTGCCTTTGATGCGATCGCCAACCTCTGGGCATTCTCAAAAGCTATTTGATTTGGGCATTCCACTTCACCTTGCTGCGTTCTAGCCAAACCACTCTTGAGCAATTCTTCTTGAAAACTAATCTCAGCCTCACCTTGAGCGTAAACCATCACCTCTCCAACAGTACGCCCCTGCTCATCTTTACCCACCGGAATGACCATCACTTGGCTATCATTAGTTGCAACAAGCGATCGCAGTTTCTGTTTTGCTTTATTACCAAATGGTTGTCCTGTAGCTTTATCGTGTCTGACTTCAGGTGCATTAATTCCACAAAGCTCAACTTCCATTTGGCTGCCATCGGTTTGGCGGACTGTTATACTGTCGCCATCTGTCACTTGTGTAGCCGTCCATTCTTGGCTGAGTGCGATGGATGGCTGGTTAGTTTTTTGGAAAATCAAGATAGCGATGATACTAGTACCAATGTGGCGGGAGTACCCCGAAGGTTTAGATGGATGATGATAATATCCTAAAAGGAGCGGTGGAAGCGGCAGTCTTTCTTCAAGAGAGTAGCTAAATTTCTTTGCCCTAACTTAGAGCGATTGTCCAAGGTTTTTCCTAGCGTGGAAAACCATAAGGAGAAATCCAAATGAACTACGACATCAAAGACAAAACCATTTTGGTGACGGGCGCAAATCGCGGCATCGGCAAGGCGATAGTTGAGTCGTTTATTGAACAGGGAGCCACCAAAGTCTATGCAGCTGTTCGTCAGCTCAACAGTGTTTCCTCATTGGTTGAACAATACGGCTTACGAGTAGTACCAATTCGGGTTGATTTAGGCGATCCCCAATCTATTGTTGCTGCTGCTCAAACTGCCCCAGATGTGCAAATAGTTATCAATAATGCAGGAGTCTTTCAAGCTGGAACTCCCTTAGCTGAGAATGCGATCGCCGCTCTCGAATTTCAGATGAACATCAATGTATATGGATTGATCTACATGGCTCAGGCGTTTGCCCCGGTACTCAAAGCCAATGGAGGTGGTGTCTTTGTCCAAATCAATTCTGTTGCTTCGCTCAAGGGTTTCCCCGACTCTGCCACTTACTGTGCCTCAAAAGCTGCGGCCTATTCAATCACCCAGGCATTACGAGAACTATTGGGTGAGCAGGGCACGCTTGTGCTAAGTGTTCACCCTGGTCCGATTGCGACGGATATGGGCGATGCGGCAGGAATGAGTGAGGTTGCACAGCCACCTGCACTTGTGGCAGACGGGATTATAAAAGCTCTCAAAGCTGGCGATTTTCACGTCTTTCCTGACTCAGTGGCTAAACAAATGGGCGATGCTTATAAAAGCTTTGCCCAAAATGTCGTTGAGGTGTTATCAAGTTAACTACATTGTCGGGTAATGCTCTTTCCATCCGGCGTATACACGACCCCACCCAACATCGCCAGTACAATTCTCTGCCGCCGCGCCACTCATATTAAGTTCGGCGGATCGCTTACGATATGCCCTCAGCGAATGCAACGAAGATGAACTTACTTGACATACTACCTTTGCTGATTTGGATCTACTGCGACATTTATTGTGAAACTAGGCTTAGTCATTTCTATCCATTAAGCGACAACGGCTTTGGGACTTGCAAGCAAGTTGAGAAGAACGCTCTCGTACAATAGTCGCTAAATCTGGTCGTCCTGTTAGGAAAAGTCGCCAATCGGCCCAAATCCCATATAGGAAGTCGGCAATAGCACCGATAACTGGTAAGGAAGTTGCAGCATAGACCCAACCCATCCCCAGAATTTCGTAAATGCGACGGAAAACCTCAACATTTTTAACTACTGTTCCGTCTGGCAACACAGCATGAATACGCCCCATCGCAGTTTCATAGTCAACACCGCGATGTGCTTGGGGATTGTAGTCATCATCTGCAATATCTACAAACGCCACCAGCCCTCGACCCGCGTCCCGCTTCTTCAAAAAGTTAACCTCACGCAGACACAAGGGACATTGACCGTCATACAGCAGTTTGATTTTCCACGACGGCAGAGTGGATAAAGGCTGGTCTAGAGAGTTGTTACAACCGTAGGATTGGATTTGTGGTGAGGGCATTTCGGGATCTTAACTAAGTTTATTTCGTTACATCAAGCGTAACGCCTCTGGAATTATAAGTAATGCCTAATGTGAATTAAAAACGTCTCTTATCGTGTAAGGTTTTGAGAATTGCCAAAAATTATGCTTTTAACCTTGAAATTAGGGCGTAGGGGGGTAGAGAGAAAATTGTATTTTTGTACACCCTGTCCCGCAGCCAACTGCTCTTTCAAGCCTCCACTAATTTTCCCACTCAGCCACACCCAACCCCCTATACCCAACTTTATGACACCGAGAGTTGCCAGTTCGCTCACATGCTATCATCCAGAAAGCCGCACTCAGGGCAATCCCAATGCACCCTTGAGGTGTAATCCCGGTCAAATTCATATCCGGACTGGGGACACTTGCCAGTAAACATTGGGTGAGTGTCGAGCAGTTCTAACTGTTCCTCTGGTGTCCATCTCTGGCGGGGCTGCACAATCAACTCGCCATTGTAATAAGTGGCCCCCTGCGGCTCCCACAGTTCTACTGGTTCGGCGTTGGGGTCTTCTCGAAAATCTATGCAAGTGTTACCGTTTACCCCCGCCGGATGTACGGCACAGATGATGTGGGGATCGTGTGAATAGAACTGGCAGCGGTCGCAGTGAGGAATTTTCATAGTACCAGTGTACTGCTTTGAAGCAAGCGATCGTGTCACTCCCACAAAACAAATAGGTTTCAGGCCTTAGCAGTACCGGAAGAAGGTAAAGGCGTACATTGGGTGAACGAAAAAAAGTGTGGGGAAGAAAAAACAAGTTAGCGTATTATCTACGCTAACTAAGCTCTGACTGATGTAGATGTTAACTCTTACTTCGATATGAATTATTTTTGAAATCTTGCCGCTTCTTCAACTAGGTCATTGAGTCCTAGCTCTAGTGTATGAAGCACCTGGTTTAACGCTTCGATTTTTGTCCGATTTTTCATCATCTCAACTGCCTTTAAGAAAGCTGGGCTACCTGCTTTACCAATATATTGATGACAACTTTTATTACCATTTTTGGTAACAAAGATAGGTTCTCCTGATTGCCACTTGTAATACCAATAAGCTCCGCCCTTACCTTTAGCGCGGTAACGAACAATCCAACAACCAGATTCAGCTACATCACTTTTGTTAAGAGTAGAGATTTCTTGGTTGATTTCTTCTCTTTTGGCAATTAAAAGTTCTACTCTGTGTGCTAAATCTGAAAGACTCTGTTCTCTTGTTTTGATCACTATTAAATACAAGCTTAAAAGTCCAAGGTTAGCGTGAATCTTACGGTAACTTAATTTGATTGTAAGATTTGGATGACCAAAAATTTGACCATCGTGAAGAAGAACTTAAATATGCTGCCCTAAGAGCCATAACTCCTTCGGCTCCAAAAAAAGACCAATGCATACCTGCTTGTTTTAATCTTTGTGTAACCACACGCCGATTAGAACTTTCAACAACTCCTGAACCAATCATTAAACCAGCTTTTAAATAGGAGCGATAATCAATCCGACTCTGATTATTAGTTAAATAACGCTCTAAATCAGTAATTGCTTTGGTTAAATCTTTCTTTTTCTTTTGGAATTGATGACAATTTATAATCACCTTAGTCCATTCAGAATTTTTCAGTAGTTGTTGTTGAGTTTTCACCCAATCTTTTTGAAGTTCTTCTTTATTTGGATAGGCAGCTTTCGCCACCGCCCACACATATTCTGAAAAATGAAAAAAGTCAAGAATTTCCACTGCCCCTGGAAATTGAACGGAAGCCATCGACCAAATCCAATGTGCGCCATCACCAAGAAATACGGTTTTTGTGGGTTTTTTACCTGCTACTTGATGATATAACTGGGATACTCTATTCCTAAATTCTGTTCGGGACTTTAAAGTAGCTACATATTCCCTTTGACGTATGACACCTCTTTTTTTACCAACTTTTTGATGGTCTTTACTCCAGAAAATTACACCAACTTTTGCTTCTTTATATCCTTGTTTTTGATTCAAGGGAGTCATGACTCCATCAACTCCCACATATAATAAATCTGGTGGCTCTTGCTCTAAATTAGTCACTTCAAACTGTGAACAAATTTCCGGATCACATTCTCCATCGAACTCTTGTGTTTGTAGTTTATTTCCGATCTTTTCTACTTGATTAGCTAAAGTTTTTTCTGCTAATACCAATTTTATATGAAGCTGCATATAATAGAGAAAACAAACTTGATAAATTAAAATAACCATGAGCCGCCCTTTTAAGATTGAAATCGCAGAGAGCGAAGAAGAACTTAAAAAACGTCTACAAACAGCTAACTTAGGAAACCAGAAAGAAAAACTTATTATGCTGTGGTGGATAAAAAGCGGACAGGTTAAGGAGCAGCAAGAAATTGGAAAACGCTTGGCGAAAGATACCTCAACTGTAACAAGGTGGTTGCAAAAGTATAGAGCAGGCGGGCTATATGAATTACTGGAAATGAAAAAAGCTCCAGGAGCAAAACGCAAAATTCATGACGCAGCGATCGCAGCACTGGAGGAAGAGTTAAAAACAGGAAAAGGCTTTAGTAGCTATGGTGCAATAGTTGAGTGGTTGAAACAAGAACATGGACAAGATATAGAGTATGCAACGGTTTATGCGTGGGTTCGATATCGATTAGGAGCAAAACTAAAAGTGCCTCGCCCTCAAAGCCATAAGCAAGACGAGAAATTGGTATCTGAATTTAAAAAAAACTTGGAATCATTCTTAATTGTCTAGAAGAACATCTAGCACCTGGCAAGTGTGTTCGCTACTTGTGCCAGGATGAAACGAGGGTGGGACTGAAAACTCTCACAGGAAAAGTGATTACTGCCTCTGGAGTCAAGCCTACTGTTGAGGTGAAATGGCCACGGGAAAATTTTTGGATTTATGGTGCGATTGAACCAAAGACTTGCGATCACAACATTACGAGTATCCGAAATTGAATGGCGAGTGTTTTCAACAGTTTTTGGACTGGCTATCTCAACAATTAGGTGGGGATTACGCTATTTTACAGGTTGACCAAGCACCTGCTCATACAAGTTCAGCGATTCGTTGGCAAGAGTTTATTATTCCTCTGTTTCAGCCACCTTCAGCCCCTGAACTCAATCCCATTGAAAGGCTTTGGCAGCTCCTCAAGAAACCACTCAAAAATCAGCTTTTCTCTTCTTTACAAACTTTACGCGATCGCATCCAAGAAATATTTGATCAACTTACACTTGAGCAGGTAATTTCCGTCTCTTCTTACAACTTTATCCTGGAAGCTTTATTCTATGCAGCTTCATATTAAATTGGTATAAAGTATAAATTATTTGGTTCAGCAATTTAATAGGCATAGAGCCGAGATGCGCGACGTGAAAGTTGTGCGTAGAGGCAGTAGCCTATTTTCCCTTAACCGAGCAGTATTGCAACCTGCTCTTTCGAACAATTTCTTAACAAGTCGGACAGCAAATTGCGGGAACCTCGGTAAGTTTTGAGGTTCTGAGCAAGCGATGATTTCCCAACTCATCGCTGATCGGGCTGGGGCGATTCAGGTTTACGGTTGGGGTGGCCGAGAGGTTGGTCTTTGCAATCATTTGCTGAAATCCCTGCTGATTGTCGTTAGCAACCAGTTGCTTGGTAGCCTGAGCAACTTTGGGTCGATTCAGATCTGAAACATGCTCGAAAATATTCGTAATCTGCGGCAGGGTTTCGACGACAACAACACTGAGGGGTAAATCGGGTGGTAACCCCAGGCTCGCCAAGAGTTGAGCAATTTCATTATTGCTCCAAACAACGGTGCCAAATTTCTTACCATCTCTGTTCTTAGTACTGAAGTCAACTAGTTTCAGAGTATTCATCACATTGGCGGCCTGTACGTCGTACTTAAACTGGCTGAAGGTAATTGATCGCAATACCTGCAACTGTTCATCATTATACTTTTCAAAGATATTCACATTTTTCTTAGTTTCCACTTGCACACGCCAATCAAGCTGGCGATCGTCCAAGAGAATATTGCGATAATCGCGGCTGTCTGCTTGTTTCACCTGAGCGTATAGCAATGCCCACAACTGGGTGCGCGGTGGATTCGCCGTGACATTCTTACCTTCGTGAACCGCTACGGCATAGGGAGCCGTCACCCACAGCTTGTCTTGGTCGCGATTGGGCATACAGGTGAGCACGGGGGCGGGGTGCTGCATCCCCGTCACCCGCAGTCTGCGGCCAAAGCGTCCCTGGGCGGTCGTCCAGACCATTTCCTGGGTATTGGGGTGGCGGAAGTGCCCGACTCGGAATTCGTAAGTAAAGAAGCCAAACATTTCATCGGCATTGGCATGGAGTCCCGCTGGGAGGGGCAGGAGGTAGTGGCAATCGCTCGTTGTACTTTTCTCCATCGGTTGCATGGCGTTCAAACCCGCCAGGTCATTGCTGGCACCAGGGGTGATAATGCGAATAAATTCTGGGTCGATCGGCAGTGGGGTTTCGGTTGGGGCAGCCAGTAGTTCTGGGTTGTTGTTGCTGAGCAAGTGATCGGGGGCGTTGGCTAGCACTCGTGCAAAGTAGAGGTCGTTGGGGTCGGTGACTGGCTCGGCAAATTCAACCCACAGATAGCGCTTGCGGTCTTCAGAAGCAGAATAAACATCGTTGCGGATGTAGGGAGACATGGCAATCCCTGCCGAGACGATGCGCGGTACCTGAGCCGGGGGCGTGGTGATGGGTAGGATCAATTCCAGCTTTTCAGGTTCATCTTGCTGCTCACCGTGGCCGGGTTTGAAGCGAACTTTGATCGAATAGCTGACCTCGATCGTGTCGGGGAAACCAGGATCACCGCCCCCCTCTGGTTGATCCTTCTTCGGTTCTACCCCATCAATGAAGATGAGGCGTGAGGCTTGGCGTTGGGGGCGATCAAGCGCTTCAAATGAGGCGGTGCGGATCATTTCGATATCTCCGACTATCACATCGGTGGATTCTGGGGTGGCATCGGCGCTATATTTTTTCGTTCTTGTGATCACAAAACTACGATTCTCTAGTGCATCCCACATCCAATCGCGATCGATTTCCACACTAATGCAGCAAAGCCAGTGGTTGATCAAATCTCCCTTAGACGCAAAGGTGAGTGAGGAATGATCGGGTGCCAGGGTATTCCGAATGCGGCTAGAACAACCGAAGACGATGCGTTCACCTTTTGGCGCATTTAAGGTCAGGTTGTTGCTTTCGATGTTGAGGCGATCAGCCAACTGTTGCACGTTATCGCGTTGTTCGTTGGTGAGGTTGCCTAGTAGTAAGGTGGTTAGTTTGCCATCAAAAGTAGTCACCAGATCAGGCTGCATGAAAATGCCCTGGAGCGTGGGAACGCCTGGAGTTTGAATCAACAGATTGGTTTCATCGGCAGAGGGCTGATAGACCATGACCTGCATCGGTTCGCCGAAGCGATTATCTAACCGTTTGTCTGCCTCGTCCAGAAAGCCATAGTAGTTGGTGTTGACTGTTTTTTCTTCACAAACCGCTCGTAGCGTCAGCTGCACCGTGCGGCCTGTGGGCAGTACAATTTCAGTCAGGCTATTAATGTCACCGGGCAAATTCAAATCGTTGATCAAATCGACTTCATCGCCTGTGTGTAGGACATGGACATCTCGATAGATGATTGGGATGTTGAGATTGGTTTCGTAGTCATCATCCGTGGTGATCGCCGGAAAGGATCGGTAAGTTGTATAGAGATGTACATAGTCATCTTTACCCGATACGCTATCCAATTTATCTAATTTCAACGAGGCAATTTCAACTGTAATCTCAATCCGATCAACATCGGGATCGGCGATTCCTAATCCGACCCGATGTTCTGCGTTGTCATTGAGATCCGCTAGATTGACCGTCACCCCCAGCGCGGACTGATCGATCAGCCGTTGCACGGGATTGCTGTACTTGTTGGTATAAACCACTGCGGGATATCCCAACTTGGGACGCTGGATATTGAGCGCTGGAATTGCTGTGGGTTGATCGCTGTTGACGAGGATATTGTCATTGTTACCTGTGGGCAGCAGTTCCATAATGCGCGGCTGGTTTGGCGAAATGAAACGTTTAAACCGACAACTGGTAATATCCGAAGCAGTTTCGTTAATCGGTGCAGAATTGACGCTGGGAGCACCACCGCTCAGGTCGCGCAGTCTAACTCTAAATTCGTAGTTGTTTCCGTAGCGCAGTTGGATGTTAATTATACCAGGACGATAGATCTGGTTGAGCTGGTTTTGGGCAGCCCCAGAAACACTCGTTCCCGTTTTTTTGAGAGTACCGTCTTTGGAATCGATAAAATCCACTTCTGGATCGGCACTCATATCCACGTTCGTTATCTGATAAATTAATGCGGCATCGGGGTCGGGCAACACCATGCTGTGTCCGACCCAGTTCGCAAAATACATCGGCAGCCAGTAATTCGCGTCTTTGCGGCCATCGATCTGCATCGGGTAGACCTGGTAGGGCAATTCTCCTGTGAAGTTGCCGAGGGCGATCGCATTGGCTGGATTCGCCGGATTTCGGGTCAGGGTCAGCGGTTGTCGGCTTTCCACAGCGTTCAAGGATTCCCAGGAATTCTCCGGTTCAGCAGTTGCCCGCACGTCAATGCTGTAGCCAAACACGCCCAGCGGTGCATCTAGGCGACCGCTCAACTCTCCTGCTGGATCGCTCGTCAGTTGCCGGACGTACCAGATCAGAATTTGCTCGTCGTCCCAGCCCAGCCGAATGCCAATATCTTTGGTGGGATGTGCGCCATCGTTGTCTTCGACCAGCAGATCGCGATTGGGTGGTTGTTGACAATGGACGATCTTGGCAAACCCATCGTCGTACTCTGCCGATTCAATAAAGAGGCGATCGTAACTGCCGCTAGGGGCGGGATCGGGATCGCTGGACTGGGCTTTGGGCTGCACAGGAAACAACAGCGGCGCAAATACCTGGCGAGATTGCCCCGGAGCGAGGGCCGGAATGCGAGCGGCATAGCGTTTGATAAATGTCGGATCGGTATTGAGCTGCAAACGGTAATCGCTATTGCTGGCCAGATCAACGTACAGCCAACCCCCGTTATCAAAATAGCTGGGTTGAATGGTTAATTGGGTTTGATAGATCATGCCTGCCTGTTGCGCAAGCTGTGGTTGCCGCATCAGGTAGGCAAATACCTTGCCCCAACTCATTCCATCGGGACTGCGCTGGAAACTCGGATTCGGCTGTCCCCCTTTGACTGCACAATGGTAGCTGTCGTCGGTAACGGCATTGGGATGGCGGGGTGAGGTGAAATTAAAGGCTCGGCGGTAGCTGCGGGGTAGATACTTGCTGACGGTGTTAGCTTCTGGACGGGCGGCAGATGGCTTGTGTTCTGGGGCGATCGCATCCAGATCAACATTGCGATTGGTCGTATTCAGATTAACGATAGAGAGATGATTGGCTAATGCCTCGAAGATTTCCCGTGGATTTTCTAGGGAGGTAGTGGTTAACGGTAAGTTGGCGATCGGTGCAAGAGTGTGAGGAAAAACGTTGAGACTATCAAAAATGCTGGCGGTAAAAGATAGTTTTGCATCGGCAAAAGCAACCGCATCTGGTATTGGAGCTTGTTCCTGAATCGCACGCGAAAGGGGATTCTGATCGCGAGGCAGAACGACAATATTGAGGGTCAATATTTCACCTTCAAAAGACTGGGGAAAGGTGAGGATGGAAAAGCGTTGATTCGGATTCATAACAGAACACTCTTAAGAAAATTGCGGGATATGTTGGACATTACTCAATAAGCACTTTGCGTTAAAGCTGGAAAGACATTTGGGTGTCTAACGGGCGTTTAGGCAGAGCCTGCGATTTGACGATTCTCTTGCCACGATGTTTCAAAGTTAATGTTAATCACCAGGAAGATACTGATATCCAGACCAAAGGTGACCTGACAGGCCAGATCGGTGCGCGTATCTCCTCCCGGCAACGATTTTTTGGAAACCGTTCCCTTGGCTTCGATCGTGATCGTGATTGCCACCAGACCACCTAGAATTTCCGCATGTCCCTGGAACAGCATGAACGCAGATAGTTCCAAAATGCCGCTGGCTGCAAAAATCTCGATACCCACCACAAACAATACGCTGACATTTCCGGCCACGGGCAGCCCCACCACAATTTGTGCGCCGAAGCCAAACTTCATGCGCAGAGAAGGCCCAATTTTAGTATCCGCAGCAATATCGAGGTTGACCTGGCCGATCGCATACACCGTTGCCACCGAAATCGAAACACACATGATCGACAGGCGACCGTAGAAGCTCAACTTGCCGCCAGCGCTGGGCAGCAACTCGTTGGCATCGGTGGTCACTTTGAGGGCGGCATTAAAATACGCGCCAATGTTCATCCCAGCTTCTAGTTTAAAGGGTGTGTTGGGGTCGTTGTAGAGAGCATCGGGAACCGGGAAGCGCAATACCGGAATCTCTTTGGAAGCTTCAAATTTATACTCCCAACTGCCCGCTTTGTTGCTCATCGCCAGTTTCAACCCCTTCCCAAGTGCCCCCGCATAATCTCCCCCCTGGAGTTGTTGCAAAATCTCCAGAATATTGATGACGGGTTGCAGTTCAGGCGAAAATTCGATTTCTGGATGGGGGTAGGAGGTTTCTTCCCCTTTTTTCGAGTCCCAACTGCCGCGAATCGTCATCAACCGTTCGATCCCAGCTAGATCCACCACCAGCCCGATGTTCGCCATTCGACTCTTCCAAGTCTCAGCAAGTAAGGAGTTGATGTTAAAGTCTAGGTTACCGGCAACATCGGCCTTGCCCTTGTACTCAATGTAGATTCTGAAATTGCCATCGCCAGTATCGATTAATTCAAACTCAGTGTTGGGTAGATCAAAAGCAGGAACCTTTTTCAACAGGTTATATCCCTGCTCCTTGGCACTGTCGATCGCCCCCGTCACATCCATTAATTCCCAGACATCCTTGCCCACATCCTGCAAGCCACCCTTGAAGAATTCATTGCCCTTGCTAATCAGCGAAATGGCTTCTCCCAAGTTCGTTTCAGCATCGCCGATATTCGGGAAAATCGACTTGGAATTGACGATACGGAAGGCATCGACAAATAGCGGCGGTGTTTTGCTCAGTAGCTTTTGCTTACCCAGTTCAAACGCAGGGGTTAGAAATAATGCTTTTTGAGTGTCCGTGCTTTGCAAGAAACCGTAGTTGATGGTGTCATCAACGGGCGATCGCAACAATTCTGTTGGATTCGCAATCCGCAATAGCACAGATTCGATCGGCGTATCCAGGGCTTGCTGATCGCCAACAGTCACCAACTGACCGATGCGAATCACGGGTACGCTCAAATCTGCGGGCACCGGGCTGACTTCACCCGTATCCCGATCATGCTTCACCAGCGTCCAGGAGCCGTCTTTGGGCAGCAGCACATTGCCGCGCCCTGCCACCGCAAAGGCCAAGTCAGTGCCATTTGCCCCAAATGAGTTACTGAAATCAAAGCGATTGAGCCGTATCTTTTGATTACTATTGGCCAGGTTAATTTCACAGTCAATCGGGCCACCAATCGCGCCTAATTGCAGCAAGACCAGATTCCTCAAGGTTACTGGAGTCAGCGGAATACCCCTGGGAGCTACCTGGACATAACCGACAATTTTCTTTGCGGGTACGACGGGTTTATCACTGCCCTTGATCGATTTCGTCTGGAATCCTGAAACCACATTTTCGATTTCTACATCAGCATCGAAATAGACAGGCTGCAACTTGAACAGCAACTGGTCAGCAGGATCAGGGTTATCTACAAACAGACCATTTTCATCAACGATCTTAGCAGAGGTCATGAAGCCTTCGGCGATCGCAATCTCATCCGTTTCGATGATGTTTTTGACATTAAACAAGCCTTTGATAATGCCCGGATGGATTGCAAACGGTGAATCTTTTTTCTGCTTGTTGTTGGAACTGAGATTAACCGTATAGCGGAAATCAAATTCACCACTACTTTCGGCCTGCCAGCCCGAATCAAACCGATAGACATAACCACTACTTGTTCTAAAAATTGTGATGGTACGCACAACCTGGATACCCCAGGGATAGATGATACTCTTGACCTGAATCACCTCATGGGCACATCGTCCCACCATCACTTCAAACTTGGCTTGGCTCGTTTCCGCAGTGGCCGCATCGGGATTCAACCAGTTACTGAACGTACTGGCCCCATAGCCGCTCAAGTCAATGCGCGTCAGCGGTACACCCCGTTGTCGAATAATATTGAACGGTTGCAACAAGAATTCATTATTAAAGATTTCTGTCACCGTTCGACCCAGCGTACTCTCTCCTTTGCTGGTCCCCGCAAAATCCAGCACGTTATTGAGCTGAATCGTGCTGCCCACAAACATATCGCTTTGACCGGAGATAAACGCTTCACCCGCATTCAACTGAATTTGCAGACTGCCCTTGATGCCTCCCGGGAACTCCTCTGAGTTCCGTAACACTTCACTTCCCCTGCGGTCAGAGGTAGCCCCATTGGGGTCGGTAAAACTGTACCGATTTTGCAACACCGCCAATGCTTTGAGACCAAAGGGCAGCGTCATGAGAGCGATTACTAAGAAATCTTTGGTATTTTCCTCAAAATTACGCAGCAGATAATCCGTCAATGGCAAGGGTGCTAAGGCAACGTCATCCGTCCCACTGTTCAAAATCTGCATGGGGCCGCCATCGTTGGGGTAGTAATTGACTCCCCACGGCGGATCGCCCAACACTTGGGGTGGCGTTAAGTTGATCAGGGGTTCCCAGGAAATTTGTGGCACCGTGAACACCTTGACATTGCGCCCCGGACTCACCACCTCCATGCCCCGCACTTGAATTGGGCTGGCGGCTGGCGTATTGGCAGCAGCAGCGTAGGTCGCAACGAGCGCACCGCGTGTGTCAAAGACATTGAAGCTCACACCGTACAGGTCTGCGTTAGTGCTGACATCCAGCAAGGCAAACAAATTCTGGCGCAGTCCCCCCGTCAACTCATCCCACTGCCCTTCATAGTTGGGCAGTGGTTTTGGGACTACACTGACGGCGGCAAAAGTAGTAAGGGTTGTCGGGGGTGTAGGATTCGTCTCTAAAACAGTTGAGAGTTGCGTATTGTGGGCGGCGATTGCATTACCCACTGGACTGTTTAAGTAAGGAATCGATTCGACGTTGAGTAATTGATTATTCGCTGGGTTCTCTGTCACAGTACTGGATGCATTGCCTGTGGAAGTTGTCCCTTTTCCATCCGCTGGTTCTGCAAACGAAATTCCCCCAAATTGATTGTTCAACGGGGCAAAGTGGAATGAAACTGCGACTTCATCATTGCCGTCTTTCTCAGCCGGAACCTGCCACCGGACTCGACACACCAACCAGGCCGTAATCGCCGCCTGTGAGACTGCTGCCTGTGAAAACGTCGCTGCCGCGAAGGTATCCACTACGGTACTGCCTTGCCCGCGAATTTGCCGCTTCAGTATCCCTAAATTCGCGGCATAGGGATCGGGCAATGTGGGCAGATAGGCGTATAGCCCAAAGGTAAGAAACAAAAAGCCCGCGCTGACTTTGCGATAATCGTCAGCCAGTGCGCCAAACAGCAGACAGCCATTAGGCTGTGAGACTTTGAATAAAGCATTTGTCAGGGCGATCGCAAATTGCCCTGGGACAGCAGCAGTGCCTGGATCAATTTGAGCATCATCTTGAATTAAATTATCGTCAAATAAATAGATCAGTTTATTACTAGCATTGGCAGCGATGACCAGGAGAGAATTGAGCGATCGCACCGCTGGGGGGTCTCCATTCACCTTGACCGGGCGATCAATCTGAAAATCAGCATTGGTGAATACCGACAATAACTCATTGCCATTGGCATTAGAAACGTAGAAGAACAGCGTCGCGGCAGGAAACACCAGCTTCACCGTCGTGCCAAAGGGATTGACCTCATCCTTCCACAAATCCAGCGATTGATGGGCATGGGGATTGCCCGTCGTCAGATCCGCCAGGAAAATTTGCCCCGGACTGACCAAAAAAGCCGGAATTGCCAACCCCAACCCACCCCCTTCCAACCCTTGCCAGGTATCCACCAGTCCCTTGCCACACTGCACCAAGATAGCCCCAATCCCCGCCGCTTCCGTCGGTTGCGCCAAATCAATCGTGGCTACGGACAAAGTCCAAGCGCTGTGGGTGATAGTTGCTGCCCCACGAATCGTATTAAACTCAGATTCGCTTTGCCTAATTTGCAGCATCGATTCCGATGCGGTAAAAGGCACAACGATTTGTTGTAACACCGGATCATAGCTGGGTTGGGCTTGACTCGTCCATTCAAAGTTCAGGGATTGCCCATATAGCGTCCAACTGGCATTACCCAGCGCCTGGATGGGTTGGGTCTGTGGCCCAAACTGCAATGACACAGTCTTCGGTAGCGACAATTGTAGATTGCAGGCATCAATGCCAAAGGGGGTGCTGGGATTCACCCCAACCGCATCCGGTTGGTCGAGTTGAAGTTGTAGGGCGATCCCCGTGTTGACTGGAACCGTCAGCTTGCCACCCTGGTTGACTGGACGGCTCGTGAGGGCGATCGTCCCCCCCTGAATCGTCAGCCCCGTATAGGTGCCTGCGGGCGCATTAGGGACCAACAGGCGCGAATTAATCCAAATACTACCCTTGTCCAAGTTATAGGTAATCAGCCGACTGGGGAGGGCACCGGGGTCGACTCTCCCCCTGGCCACTCTAAACAGTAGCACTGGCTCATTGATGCCCTGCACATACAGCGCAATGAATTTACTGATGGCATAGAAGTCATACCAGAACTGGCGACCATCTTGATTTTGAAAAGGGCCGATGGACTGGCTGACCTTAGCCCCCGCTGCCCAGGTAGGGACGGAACCATGAATCAGTTGCTCTCGCACGGGCACTTCTCGAACGAATACCCGAAATGTAGGTTTTCTCTGGGCTTCTTGGTTTTCCACCAGTCGATCGAGGGTTTCGAGACGAGATTTTGGAATCGCCTCTGTAAAGAAAAGATCGGATCTCTCGAACGAAAAATCGCTGTTGATCAAAAGGCTTTTATCTGTCGGCAATTTAGTTCTAGCTAATGAGGTGTAAAGTTGCTCAAAATTGCGCTGTTGCTCATCTGACTCAATCACTAGATGTCCAGCAATCTGTAACAATGCTTTATTCAATAGTTGCTGTGTCATGACGTTATGCAGTTATAAAAAATAGTGAATAGAAGTTCTTGGAGATGTCTATAGCAATCCTAAATAGTTTATGAGAAGCAGCCAAAAGAGAAGAGCTTCAGAAAACTAAAGATTTGGCGGTGCGTCACAAATTCAAATAAAAAGTTAACCGCATCAAACGACTTACAGATATGATGTAATCTTTTAACACTCAACTTCTACATCGCACCGCTAATTTTACCCCTATTAAAGTTACGGGTGGTCATGTATCAATATCGGCACCAGACCATTAGTTCGGTCAGATACGTAGAACCGCTTCCTGTAAGTTCGGCATAACACCAATCCAGTCATTCGCGGGATTGTTAGATAGAGTATTAAACGTTGGATCTGAGAGGAGCGCACGCATACGATCTGGTGCCAGTAAAGTCTCACGGGCTTTAGCGATTCCTTGTAGGATTGCTGCTGCCCCGGCAATAATAGCACTAGCTCCTGATGTGCCTCCAAAACCTGCATTACCAGCTAAAGGATTAAGTCCTATGTAAAGACTCGGTGGAGCAGAAGTAGTGACTATGAATTCCCCCCAAGCATGGCAATCTACACGACTTCCAAAGCAGGAAAAAGATATGCGATTCCGTGTAAGCGCTTGCCTTGCACCAACCATGATTGCTCGCGAGTCGAAAAAATTGAACGTTGCTTTGTCGAGACTTGTTCCATCTGGGCGTAGAAGCAGATCCAAGTCGTGTCCGCCATTTCCTGCAGGTTCAATCACCACGATCCCTAGAAGTGTTAACGTTTGGATAAGCATCGCTATGTGTGGATCCATTTCAATGGGTTTGAGATCCCCTGTTTGTTGCTCGATCAGGAGGATATCGCCTGCTTGTAGAAAACCAACGGCCTTTAGGAATGCGTCTGGAAGGCTGCTACTGAGGGCGCTGATGATCGCTCCTTGCACGCTTGGTGCAGCACCAATGATGCCAAGGTTATTGTCTTGCGCTAAGACTATACCTAGACAAGCCGTTGAATGAAATTCATGGCCTGGCACACTCTGATTCAGCTCGACAATTGCCGCACCAAGTAAGTCCTCGTGATTTAGCTGCCAGCCATATTCTATGTCGGCGAACCGAACATTGGCACCATCTGCACCTGGAAGACTCCAGGCAAATAGCGCTTCTATCCCGAAGGGGGCTGGCCCAAGATATCGCTGTGAAGGGGCCAATGGATCGTCTGATGGATCTACCATAGCAAGCGTATGAGGAGATTCTTCATACGCGAACTCTACAAACGGAAGTGCACTAACAGCTGTTACCAAAGTTTGGACATCAATAAGACCTTCAACATCAATGGCCATGAGGCTGAAGAGGTCTGGAGGCTCTTGACCACTTCGGCTGCGTGCTAGATCAAGCAGATTCTCCAACTGTTCAGGACTTTGATCTGTTAGAATTCTGTTCAGGGACAGAGCTGCATCAGGAAATGCTGCTACCAATTGTTGCCATGCAGCAGCAGCCAGACCCGTTAGTGCTAGGTGAGCGGAATCCTGATATGGGATCGTAATCTGCTCACGCCTTAATTTAATAATTATTCTAAAAGTCATAATCTTATCTTCCTTAAGTTATGCTTAATGATGTTGCGCCTTACGGCAGTTTCTGAATCGGATTATAGGTTCAAACGAGAAAACTACGCAGAAACTTTGGTTGTGTTGAGGGTCAAATGAGCAATCGTACAGATAGTTACCTAAGGCTGTAACCCTTGCTGGGTAAGCATTCTGTCAATCGAATTTTTAGTAATTCTCAATGCACCAATTAACCTATAGGCTATTTGGTACTGCATTTAGCAACGTAGCCATGCGGGTTTCAGGCTGTAAAAATCAGTTAGGTTTAAATGGTACAGCTTTAAATGTGCATCCAATTGGTCAAAATCTCATTTTAGGGTAAAAGTTGAAAAACTTTTCTGAAACTCTCTGTGGGTATAGTTTTCAGCCGTTGCATGGCGGCTAATAGCAGCTTCGCTACTTTCTCCCCAAAAAGCAGACGGAAGGTGAAACTAACACCTCTAAGTTTGTAGATTAGGCTTAGATTGTATCGGGTCAGTTATATAACTGTAGTGTTAGGGCGAGATAAAAACTGATGGATCAATCAAGGAAGAGCTATCCAGATCAATTGGATTGATTCTTATACTCCCAGCATCAATTAAACAGTTTTGAGCTAACTGCCAAACTGTAGAAGATGGGTGTCCTATGCTGGGGTCAGGATTAGGATAGGGATTAGGATAAAATTGATTAGATGAGTATGTTCTGAGATTAAATACCCAAAGAAGTACACGGTTATCGGCAGCAATAAACTGGTCTGCTAGTAAATGTGAACAATATACACCTGGATAATAGTTATTATCAAACACCACTTGCACCCATGCAGTGTAATAATCGATTACACTTTGATCCAAAGGCGGACCTTGCTCGACATCAAGGTAAAGAACAGAAAATTGAGGAAATCCTGCGTTAGAAGCTAGATTTGTTGCATCTTGTGCATCAATGCGACCTTGTTGTGCTGTCAAAATCCTAGAGCCTGGTCCTTGAGCTTGCTGTCCAACATAAATTGGTGCGAAACCCCACCCTAAATTCTTTAAGAAGTCGTGCTTCAGCATCCAACCTGTGTAAGGTTGAGAGGGCGCTGGAGCAAGGTAAAACCCTATCCACGCTAAATTGGTATTATCCCGCAGCCATTGCATAACACTATCACCAGGATATTGGAGTCGGTCAAAACCTGCATGACCTGACATAAGCCACCCCTTCTTTACTTTGGGTTTGAGCATCTGGATCGAATTCAACACGATGCTGAACTGCTTTTTTCAGTTCAGTAACTTTTGTTCTAAACTCAGAGTCAATTTATTACTGATTGTTTATCTTTATTCTCTATAACCAAGCACTTATAGCATATCCCAATAGGAGTAATTTTAGCCCGGATTTCTCACAAACAATAAAAAATCAATTTACATAATCTGAGATAAGACATTTTTTTGATACATCATGAACTCAAATTTATGTGGTGTAATAAATTAAGTATAAACCAGTGATTGGGAAGATAAAATAATCACTATATTTATCTTTATACTGAAAATAAAATGCTATGTTCAGAGAAATAAGCATTTCAAAATCAGACTTAGATCAAACCAAGTCCACAGTATTATTAATTATGAGAAATTAAATGCGGTTTGAGTTAACATTAAGCAGTATTCGGGAGCATTTTTAAGCATCTGTAAGCATCAACCCAAATATGTTTGGAAGGACTTGAGCTACTAATTGCAATTAAAATTCGCCTTCCGCTTACAGTAATCACTGCACCTAATTTCAGTAATTTAGTCCGAATAGTTCCAACTTGAGCGTTTTGTAATTCGGTTTTAGCTAAACATTGTTGGCGAAAGGCATTCATCAAAACGTAAGCGATAGAAGAAAACCATAAACGTAGTTGATTTCCTGCAAAGGGATGCGTACTGGTTCTATCACTAAAAAGTTCAAGTTGTTGCTCCTTAAAGCGATTTTCCATCTCCCCACGCTGACAGTATTTTTGTGTGTATAGTTGAGCAGGAGGTACTTTTTTAGTAGTTAGTGAAGTCACTACGAAACGAATATTACTCCCCTTCGCTCCATACTCAACTTTAGAAACAACACGACGGCTACAACTCCAAGATTCACGGGTTTGGTAGTCTAAAGATTTATACCAAATTGAGTTATTAATTAAGTTAGAGGCAACTTCAGTAAGTTTTTCTTCTGGCTTAAATACAGTTTCTAAAAATGAAACTACTGTTGATAATTTCTGCTCATATTCAAACTTTGCTCTATTTTTAGTATTAGTAGTCATCTGAATTAAACGACTGTTTTGCGCCAATCCAAAAACGTAATCAACTCCTGGAAGAGACTCACACCATGTCATGATATCGTCTCTGGAATAGGCACTATCCCCTTGCACCAGAATTTCCACATTACTCCATTTATCACGTATTTGTTTAATAACCCTCTGTAACTCTTCTAATGCTCCTGCTGCTGGATCTAGATTTGAAGGTCGTAGTTTAGCTGCCAATAAGTGCTTTCCACAAAAAATATAAAGTGGAGCATAGCAGTATCCTCCATAATAAGTATTGAAGAAAACTTGCTCCTGCAAACCATGTACCAAATCATCTGTTACATCTAAGTCCAAAATAATTTGTCGTGGCTCTTTGGAGTAAGATTTTAGAAATATATTGAGAAATAGTCTTTCAATTTCTTCTGAAGAATGCCCAATTTTATGATAACGACTGTCTGCTCCTTGTTCTATATCTTCAGGGCAATGTTCGAGCCGATTTAATGTACTCTTTCCAGCTAATTTTACCGGCTTATCCTCTACTCCAATTCTTTTCAATACTGCTAGAGCAAACATCGGGTCATGACGTAATTCTTCATGGTCATTCAAGTCTTCGTATCCCACAGGGCGAACGCACGGTATTTATGAAACCCTTGCTGGGTAAGGATATTGACGAAAAAATCAGCTAAAGTTAAAAACGCCGAAACCCTTGCTATTAAAGGATTCTTATACTTTAGATGCGTTTGCCCTGTCGTATCCCATGACCAACCCGTATATTCGTTGTTTAATTAAGTTTTCTATTGAATGGTCAATTCGATTTGGCTGACGGTAATCTTGGAAACACTTTGCAAACTGTGATGTGATTTGCAGTTTTTTGTCTATTTCAGCAATTAAGCTTAATCCTGCATCAGATGTTACTTGCCCACCCTGAAAATTGACTACGACTGGAGGCGATTTTGGCTGTTCAAATCTGAACTGTTTTGGTATACGATCTGTTGAAGGTGGGGTCATGCTTTATAGCTGCTGAAATGCTTATCCTATATACATTTTCGCAGTTTTTGACCCCTTTTTTTATCTCTTTGTGAGAAATCCGGGCTAAGGTCACTGCTAGATAAGCTATTGAATCAAGGTGAGTTAGTTATTAAGTGGCATCGGAAAATCAAACATAAAGGTAATTTTAGCTATATTGCAGCTTAAATGCTGATTAGCTTAGTAGCAGAGGCGTTAGCATTCATTTCCAATTTAAGATTGTTATTTTTTACACGGACTTACGTCCAAATAAAGAAGAGAAAGCACTATAGCTAACGCTCAAATCCTTAAAAAGTAACTCTCACATAGGAGATAAAAATTATGGCTACTAAAACCAAAAAAGTTAGTTTAATTGATGACAACGCAATGGGTATTTACAAAATTGCTGACTACAACGAGCGTAAGTTTAAAGCAGTCTACTACGGGCACTAGACGTTGGCGCATGACTAGCCTCTTAGATATTCTGAAAGAGACTGATTTGCGAGTTAAATTTAGTCAACACTTTCAGAGTGTATCAACCAGAGAGGTTTTAGGCGACTATACTTTACAAAAACGCTTGCTGCTTTGTTTATATGGTTTAGGAACGAATACTGGATTAAAGCGTTTAAGTGATGAGATTAAAGGCGATAATTATCAAGATTTACTCCATGTCAAGCGTCATTTTATTCAGAAAGAACAATTACGTAATGCTATTGCCTGTGTTGCAAATGCAATTTTTGCTGCCAGAATTTCTACTATTTGGGGAGAGGGTACAACCGCCTGCGCTTCTGACTCGAAAAAGTTTGGTGCTTGGGATCAAAACTTAATGACTGAGTGGCACATCCGTTATGGTGGACGAGGTGTGATGATTTATTGGCACGTTGAGAAGAATTCTGTTTGTATTTATTCACAGTTAAAAACTTGTTCTTCTTCTGAGGTGGCAGCCATGATTGAAGGATTATTACGCCACTGTACTGAGATGAAAGTGGAGACAAATTATGTGGATAGTCACGGTCAAAATGAAGTGGCTTTTGCTTTCTGTCATTTACTGGGTTTTCAGTTAATGCCGCGTCTTAAACGTATAAATGTTCAGAAATTATACCGCCCATCAACTGGAAATAATGATGCTTATCCAAACTTGCAACCGATTTTAACTCGCGCTATTAATTGGGATTTAATTCGCCAACAATACGACCAGATGGTGAAGTATGCTACTGCTTTACGTTTGGGTATGGCAGAAACTGAAGCCATCTTAAAGCGTTTTACTAGGGGTAATTTATTACACCCTACTTATCAAGCCTTGGCGGAATTGGGCAAGGCTGTAAAAACTATATTTTTATGTAAATACCTGCATTCGGTTGAACTACGACAAGAGATAAATGCTGGACTAAACGTGGTGGAGAACTGGAATAGTGCTAACAGTTTTATTTTTTATGGCAAGGGTGGGGAGATTGCTACTAATCGTTTGTCCGACCAAGAATTAGCTGTTTTATCTCTGCATTTGCTACAGATATCTTTGGTATATATAAATACGTTGATGATTCAACAGGTTTTGTCCGAACCGCAATGGATGAAGTTGATGAAGTTGGAGGATTTGCGGGCGCTTTCGCCTTTAATTTGGGGTCACGTTAATCCCTATGGCACTTTTCGTTTGGATCTCAATGTCAGGTTGCCAATTGAGACGGGGTGAATGTGTCTAAAAATACGCTTTGTTAGTATATCGGAGAAGCTTATAGCCTGAAAGCCTTTCATAGCAGTACTTTCAGCCTATCTTGCCCCTGGTGACAGCTTCGCTATATCTACGCCATTTACCGAGTTGTGGGTGATTCCGGTTGCTGGCGGACTCAAAGACCAGTTTAAAGGGCCAGCTTCGATGTTACTTAGTTTTCTAATTCACCGCCGCAGTAAAGACAATTTTGCTGGATTGTACAACCACTTCGCCCATCGCGCCTTCCAGCAATGGTGTGAAGATGGGATGCCGGGAGATCCCAAAGAGTTCTGCTTCGGTGCGATCGCTAGCGTACTGAAAAATTACATTTTCTGCGCCGAGTTTCAGAAAGTGGAAGGGACACTAGGAACGTACTGGTTTATTCAGTGGAGTTACCGTAATCCTCAGTCTGATTTTGAGCATGATGCCCTCGTTGCAGCAGAGATGATTCGCTCTGGTGCGGAATCTGGGGCAACACTTCACTGGGTAACTAATGATACTTACGAGCGCTGGGCTAGTAATGCTGTCACTGCACCAGCATTAGCCCCAGTTTCGGAGACTGAGGCACGGCTATCTCTGCAAGGACAGAATCAGACTGCAATGCCGCAAGGTAACAAGCGGTAATTAGATATTACAACGGCGATTCAAAGGTGAATCGCCACTACATAAATTAGCGGTTCAAACCAGTCAATGAAAATCGGTACTGTCTCAGTTAGTTATTCAAGAAAATTCAACTTGGGCAATTATGAATCTCTTGAAGTAGGCTGTTCGCTTTGGGCACAAGTCGAAGATGAAGAAGATGCAGACGGTGTAGTTCAATTTCTTTATTATCAGGCAAAAGCAGCAGTCAAAGAGGCTGCGATGCCTGTGATTAAAGCTAACGAATTCCAAATTAGTAAAGCCAAATCTCAACGGAAAGTTGCAACTGATGAAGGTGTTGCAGAAATAGATAATTTTTGAGCCAATCAAACATGAAACAACTAACAGGTTTTATTCCCGTTGCCGCATTACCTCAATCTACTGCGGCTTCTGCTAAAAAACAACTCCTGGAAACAATTGAATGGCTCCACAAAGAAGGTGCTGCTACTGAAACCAACCTCAAACTCTTAACTGCAATTGTCGAATCAATTCTTTGTTCTGAAGAATCATACACCCGATTTTTACAGTGTGGGTTTGATGCAGCAATTGAGTTATTTGATATCAGTTCTCAGAACTGGGAATTTGAAGAATCAATGTCATCACCTTATAATCCCAGGAATTGGGATAAGTACAGGCAGCTACAACAAACACGGGCATTGTTGTCAACAAGCCGAACTGTCACTGATTAAAGTAAGAATGGGGGCTTAAGATACAGCCCTTATTGAGCAAATTCAGTATAGGAATAGTCGCAAAATTACTCTTGGTTCTCGGATTATTCCTGCTGTAATTGTTGCACGACTTTTATTGATAAACCAGTAACCCGAGCTATCACATCAACGCTGATGCCCTCAGCTAATAAATTGATAGCAATTTTACGGGCTTTTTTATCACTCCCTTCTTCCCGTCCTTCAGCCTTGATTGACTGATAAATAACTGATTCACGCATGGTATACCTTTGGGAAAGCAATTTTAACAACCAGTGTATTGCTTATTTGAGCTACTCAACGTCTGTGATGAGCAAGCTTTGTACTTGTTCGATTGTTAACCCAGTAACTTTTACTACCATTTCAATAGGCATCTTCTCTTTAAGAAGATTAACTGCAACAAGGCGAACTCCTTCCTCAATTCCTTCAGTTCTTATTGACTGATAAATAACTGACTCGCGCATTATGTCCTTCCTAAATAAACGTCTAATCACTTCTTGTTCTAATACTAACCCAGCCAGAATTGCAGAGGCAGCAGCAATATTACTTTGTGTCCGTCTGTCAGCAATTTTGTCAACAGCAGCAGCCTCAAGTTGTAATGTCGCAACTTTGTTCTCAGTAGCACTCAAAACCGCAAAGGGGAGTAATCCTGGTGTCGCCAGAAATATCTCTGGTGGTTGCTCCCACAAACGAATCACTGAAAATTCATGTTGTAAACTTCCAGCAATGAAAGTAGTTTGATAAGTAATTAAACAAAATTAATTACACAAATGAATATATAATATACTCTCAGAATATTTTGGATAATAATTAGAGTTAAAATGATTTTTTTGAGAGAAATCAATCCTCTTTCTTTGAAACTACTGGAGCGAATATATCGCCAAAGCAGATATCATCAGGTGCGCCAAAGAGCACATTTCTTAATTTTAGCTAATCAAGGAGTAGAGTTACAAGAATTAATGAAAATATTTAATGTTAGTTATAAGGCTATCTATAACTGGATAAATCGTTGGGAATCATCAGGGATGGTTGGACTTTATAATAAACTAGGAAGAGGTAGAAAACGAATATTTAAACCAGAACAAGAAGCAAAAATTAGAGAGTGGGCGAAACTTGAACCAAGACAATTAAAAAAGACGCTACAAAAAATTAAATCAGAATGGGATATTGAAGTTAGCACTGAAACTATTAAAAGAATATTAAGAAATTTTTATATGACTTGGCATCGAATGCGACGAGATGTTGGAGGAGAGCCAGATCCTATAGAATACAAGGAAAAATCTGCACAGTTAACAGAGTTTAAACGATTAGAAGACGAAGGTAAAATTAACTTATATTACTTAGACGAAACCGGATTTTGTTTAATTCCTTCTGTTCCTTATGGATGGCAAGATATCGGAGAGTACTTAACTATTACTAGTCGCCGTAGTGCGCGCCTAAATGTTTTAGGAATCATGAATCGAAATAATCACCTTGAAGCTTATGTCTCTTTTCAAAGTATCAATTCAGATGTGATTATTGCTTGCATTGATACTTTCTTTCCCCAAGTAGATAAACCGACGGTAATTGTTGTTGATCAATCCTCTATTCATACCAGTGATATGATTATTGATAAAGTTGAAGAATGGCAAGAACGTGGCATTACCATCTTTCAATTACCTTCCTATTCACCAGAGCTAAATTTGATTGAAATTTTGTGGCGGTTTATTAAGTATCAATGGCTCGAAATAGATGCTTACAAAAATTGGCAAACCTTTGTCGCATCTGTCGAAAATATTCTCCGAGAATTTGGTAAAAACTATGTAATTAATTTTGTTTAGCTACTTACACCTTCTCCGATTCAGTTTTATCTAAGTAAATTACTACTTGGTGCATTCGCTTCTTGGGAAAACGCCGATATACTCTCAAACGGTAATCAGCCATCCGAAAAGGCATATCTTCATCAGGTTTGGTCTGAAATTCAATGTGGAGAACAACTTCATCTGATTGCAACAAGATTAAAGCATCAGCACGAATAGGTTCTAAAGACAATTCTGTAGGACTTAATTTGGTCAAAGTAATAGGCTTTCCTAACAGCCAAGTGGCGAAATCGGGAGAATACATTTCAGCGATAAATTTGCAAGTGTTATCAAACATGAACACCTTTTTCAAATATGAAGAGATTTTACCATCATCTTAGTTAATCACAGCAATTAAATTTTAGTTATCAACACAATAAGAAGGTACTAAGCCGATGAATCTTTTGGCAATATGGTATCGAAGGAAACTCGAATTACTAATCAATAATAGGCTGGTCAGCTAAGGATTAAAAATGGCTAATCTTCCACCAATTAATTCAGTTGTAAAAGTCATTAAAGCACTAACAGAAAAAGACCCAAGGTTAGGGCAAACAGGTACAGTAATTCAGTATTCAGGACACGGAATGGTTTGTGTTCATTTCCCAGATATGCTGCCTGGTCAAGGAATTTTTTTCAATCCCAATCATTTAAAAATCATAGAGCCATAGTCAAGATTATGCCGAGAAAATCTACTCATCCCACTCCTACTGACAATTCCTCACTATGCCTACAGTATCTCCGTCTTTGTGGGGGTAGCGCTCGATTATGCACCATCAATTTTAGTCTCAGCGTGATTCAAACACTGGTCAATCGAAAGCTGGTGAAAGTGACAAATACTGGTACAGGTTTTTTTGTGGAGTTGGAGGATGCCAAATGAGAACTCAAAAAATACTTCAACAATCGTCTATGCCTTTAAACAGTAAACCGAAATTACTTCTACGCCGGACTCGAAAAAGATTTAACCCGAGGATTCTCATTGACCGCACGATAGAAACAACTGCAATTATCTCTCTACTTTTTACCGGATTTGCAGGAGTAGGAGCAATGGCTTGTTGGGGGCTAGAAGTAATTGAGTCCAATGCTAATCCCAATATAATCATCTCTGGTTGGGAGCAGCAGAAAAATATCTGCTTGGGTGCAATGCTGGTAAGTTTTTCCGGCTTCTTAGGCAGTTCTTTAGTCGGAGCAAGCCTCAGTATTCAACGAGATAAATTTTAGGGAGAGAAATGACAATGAAAGAGTACAAAACTAAACATGGCGGCTACAAAATTGAGACTGCCGAGTTATCAGATGGCGCTGTGGATGTTCATGTGGGAAAAACAGGTCTGTTAAAAACAACTTGGGCATCACCTTCAACTCAAACTTTTGACAATCATACGCAAGCTGTTCGCCATGCCAAAAATGCTATTGATAACGGCGAAATTGATTCAGTTTTCCAACGTTAAAACACACCAATGGAAATTAAGCTAACTACTTCAGAAATTCAAGCCGTATTGCAAGGTTGTCAATATATATTGCGGTTTATTAGCAGTAATCAAGATTATCGCAATATCGAATCAAAGGACTTTCAATAGTCCACTCCAAGGGAATTGTTAGACTGCTTCTCGCTGTGATACAGTGTGCTTTTCTATCGCTTCAAGAATAACAAACCAGTCATTGCGATGTAGTTCGTGTCCTGTTCCTGGCAATGGTAGTAATACAGCATCTTGGATCTGTGCTTGTAATACCAAACTATGGGCATAGGGCAACACACAATCTTCTGTGCCATGAATGACCAAAGTTGGTACAGCGATTTCGTGGAGGCGGTTAAACCATTTTTCTCCACCTTGAAGCAAGGCATGATTAAAGGTCGTCTTGAGATTGGGAGTACGATCAAAGTCAGCCCCAGCTAATTCGCGGATAGCTGATTCATCAAACGCATGGGCTGAACCGGAAATCAATCGCCACGCACCAATTTGGTACTCAATCACTGCCTCACGGTTTGCCCAATCCAGTTCACTGGCTTTTGCATGGTATTCCAGGACAGATGAATCGATCCCTGGTATGGTTGGATCAGTCTGGGCCAAGGGTTCCGAGGCGATTAAGGTCAGACTTTTGACCCGTTGAGGACGCTTGAGCGTCATCAGTTGAGCTAGGAATCCTCCTAGCGATATCCCTACTAAATGGGCACTCTGAATTCCATAGCCATCGAGAACACAAAAAGCATCATCCGCTAGATCCTCAACAGAATAGTAAATACCACCTGGCTCGTAACTTGTTGAGCGTCCTGTATCTCGGTGATCGTAGCGAATTACATAGTGCCCCAGAGCAGCTAATTGGCAGCAGAAGTCTTCCGCCCACCACACGGCTGAAGCCATCGCTCCCATGATTAATAAAATTGGTGGAGCATCTGGAGTACCGACAGATTCGGAGAAAAGGCGAACTCCGTTATGACTAATCCATTTACTTTCCATATCCTTTTAATACATCAGTTTCTTCATTTTAGACAGCTTTGATCCAGAGTTTCTCCATTGCGAAATCGATTCAGTTTTTCAAAGTTGAAACTAATGGAAATTCCCTCCTTTCAATCATCTAAAATTATATAGCAATCCGATTTGATTTCTGAATGACTCGTAGAGGTAAGGGACTGGGGATTGGGGACTGGGGACTGGGAAGGAGGAATAAAGGTGTACTGAGTTTTGTTCAAAAATCAAATATGAGTCCTATAGTAAAGATAAAGAAGTAGAGGATTTGCAAGAACATGAAGTACAACCACTTCCTACACCAGAATTACACAGGCTGCTCACAGGAGAAATCGAAGCTTATCAACGAAAGATAACAGTGTTGATGCAAGAATTGGCCGAAATATAAATAAGGCAAAAAATAGGGGTTTTTCTAATTCGTCGTCAACCCTTCCGCTTTGAGTTGTGACACCTCAATAGCTTACCATGAATAGATTACAGAGCTTTTTGACTCATCTTTTTTAGCCTTCAAAATGAAAAGCGGAAGGGAAAGCGGAAGGGTAGCACTTTTAAATGGCTGAAACCCTTACTAAATAAGCTTTATTTTTTTAGAGGCTGTGACACTAGAAACAACTGGGTTGCACGAAAAGCGGAAGGGTGTCACAACGCAACAATCAGGGTTTGAAGCATTTTAACTGTGACACGGAAGGGTTGGTTTGTGACATCCTTTCCTAGTAGTTCACCAACCCAAAAATACGCTCGTGAGGACTGGGGAAATGTAAGTGATTTAATACCCTTAAAAGAGCCAAGTTCACTTGGCAAGTACTAGAGGACAAAAAAAGAGAGGCGATTGCCTCTTACGGTATATAAGTTCACTCAAGGACGAACTAGTAGTCTTTTAAACCAGTTACTTACAGATATTGACCTTGCAAGTGTAATATTGCTAATACCCAATTGAAGTCACAACATGCCCAATGTATACATAATTGGCGGTGCAAATGGTTCTGGTAAAACTACCGCCGCGCTGCAAATTCTTCCTTATTTCCTACAGGTATTTGAATATGTCAACGCCGATGAAATAGCGGCCGGGCTTTCTCCTTTTAACCCGGAATCCGTAGCCATCCAAGCCGGACGATTGATGGTAGAAAGATTAAAAACTCTGTTGAATGCTAAAATCGATTTTGCATTTGAAACAACTTTAGCAGCTCGTAATTTCGCCCGATTTTTGAGAGAATGTAAAAAACAAGGTTATGCGATAAATTTAATTTACTTTTGGTTACAAAGCCCGGAATTAGCTATTGCACGGGTAAGCAGACGGGTAGAAAGTGGTGGTCACAGCATCCCTGAAGACACTATTTACCGTCGCTATGAACGTGGAAGAAAAAACTTGATTGAATTATATTTACCATTGTGCGATCGCTGGATTGTTTATGATAACTCTAATGCAATTTTGCAGATCATAGCTGAACGCCCTTTGAATCAAGAGCCGATAATTTATCAACCCCAGCTATGGAGCCAAATTACTAATAATACCTAACTAATACTTATGAATAAGCCAATTCCTGAGAAATTATCTAGCCAAATCGATGCAGGTGTTAAACTCGCTATGAAAAAAGCTATTGAAAGACACCGCCGCTTAGGGGAATCTATTAGCATTTGGCAAGATGGTCAAGTTGTTACCTTAACTGCCGAGCAAATCCCTCCTATTGATTCAACTGTTATCTATGACAAATGATACCAATAAAGTAGAAGTTTTATAGGAGCGACCACTTACAATACTACCCAGTCACGTATTTTAAACAGGACTTACGCAACTGGCACAATGCGATGGGAGCAATGCGATTTTGTGAGGTCTGGTCAAAAACAAGCGATGCCTGCGGCGGGCGTAGCCATCGCTAAAAATTATATTTAGGTACAAGGTGATTTTATTTGCAAATAAAATACTGGTTTGCACAAAAATTCATCTTGATGAAATATCTCAAAAAGATTAATAGCAAGTCATTTGACGATTTTTTATAAAAATATCTGCAATCAGCCTTTCATACTTAGTATGAATTATGTCAAAAAGTAAATTAAAGGCAAGATTAAAGTATAAAATTTATCAAGCAGCTTGGGGTTTGATAAAAGAATTAAAGATAGAACCACAAAAATTATCCCAACTTCCAGCCATCCATTGACAACGCAGATGTAAGATAATTTCTGCATTTTCTTTCAACCAAAATTTACTGTTACCCTTGATTCTTAAGTTGACAACTTGACGAATTAAACTCTCAATTGCTCCACTACCTATTGGTAGTTTTTGGTCTAGTATCTTAGCGTAATTTAAACGCCTTTCACGATAGGCACGTAAAAGGTAATTTCTCTGTGTGACCATAGTTTTACAACGCTCTCCCGTAGCTTCAGATATAAATTCATCCATCTGCCTAATTATGGTCATGGCATTACTTTTTTTTAAAGTTCTCCGTGCTTTTTTAAACCAATTATTCCGCTCCTTATCATCACTAAACGCTACATCAGCAAATTTCTGTAGCCGTTCAGTAACATGGTAAAAATCAAATAATTGATAAGTCGCATCGGGAGATTTCAATTTCTTTAAAAGAGGGGGAATATGCTTCCAAATCCATTCAGCACCGTCAGCAACTAATAAAACTTGTTTTGCTTGACTAATTCCCAAACTAATCAGATGCATTTCTAAAATTGGCAAAAAGCCTTTATAGTCTTCATAAGTGCCATCATTTACAATGTTTATTTCGCCATTTTTAACTTTTTTACCCTGTTCATCAACCACATAAATTGTTAATAATTTTGGCTCAACCCATTCCCCTGTAAAGCCGTGCTTGTTTGTTTTGAGATTTTTTCTACCTTTTTTATTAATCCTAATTCTACTCCTGCCACCATCTACAGCAATCACAACTCTCTGGTCTTTAAGTATATTCCCACCAGGTAATTTACCTTGTTGCAAGTTAGATATTTTAGTTTGACGTAAATCAATGCTGATTTGACCAAATTTATATGTCAATCGTTCAATTCGTTTAAGACTAATATTAATTCCCCAATCACCCAGGATTGTATGTGCGGCTTCAAAAGAACTAGCTATGGCACCATATTTTGTAATATCTGACCAAACTAATGGGGTCAAGCCTTCTGACATTCCTAACCATTTTAGCAAGGGGCAGAATCCAACATTAGTAGATTTATTCTTCGCTTTCTTTTCTCTTTTTTGAACAACGTATGGTAATTTAAGATTTACTACAACATTACCTACTGTTAATATTTCCCTCTTCGTATAACCGTGTCTTTGTGTGTCGGTATGCCACCATCCTTTGGTTTGATTAATTGCTGTTTGATGAGCCGACTCTGATTGAGAAAGCTTATGCAATAATATGGCGATACATTGACCCGCTAAAACTAAGGCAGCCTGTCTAATTTTTTCTTCTCTTTCTTTAACTATTTTTCCAGACCACTCCTCGATATTTTTCAAATCTAAAAGGTTAGTCACATCCTTTTGAAAATCTGATAATGAATCGGCAAAATTTAAATTTGCAGATATATTTTTTTTCATAAAGGTAGATACTTCCTATTTCAAAACTATTCCTGAAAGGAAATTTTACCTTTTTTTCTAGTAGCAACAATGTACAGAAACTTTGTTTTTGGTAGCAGGTTGTATCTTCTAAGCAATATTGCTGCAACTTTTGTATAAAATACTAAATATATACGTAAGAGTTTATTAGCGATCGCTCTCCAGGTGGGGTCATCTCACAAAATCGCATTGCTCCCGTTGCTCACATTGCTTACACACAAAGTTAAAAACGCGAGTATGAATTTCCCGCTTGTGCGCTCTGACGGTGTACTCTCGGACTTCAATAGTTTTGCTGGGCATCGGTTCTATAATCGCTGTTCTATTTATAAGGATAGTTTCTGGGCATCAATATATTCATGCGCCATTTGATTGAAACAGTAACAATCTGATGGTTTTTCGCCAGGGACTAAGCAGAGGTAATCGCCACCGGAAAGTGCGGGTACGCCATCGCACTCCTGACAGCCGCAATTGGAGGCATCTTTAACAGCAGTCGCGGTTTGCTCTGAGTCTTTGGAGTAGCGAATTCGAGTTATATAAATGAAACACTTAATTAAGAAGATAGTCTTTGATATTGTTTTGATGAGAGCGCAAAATTTTTAAACCTTGATGTTCAGTTTTACGAATTGTTTCTCGACTAAGATTTAGGCGTTTTGCAACTTGACTCAAAGTTAGTTGCTGATTATCTGACAATCCAAAACGTAGAGTCAATACTTCTCGTTGCCTTGGCTTAAGCAATGCCAGCAACTCGCTCAAGTCCTGGTGTAAAAGCTCAAGAGTAATTTGCTCATCTAGGGAAATACCATCCATCGGCAAAATATCGACTAGTTCAGTTTCACCCTCATCTCCCACTCGCATTTCTAATGAAACTGGAGACTTGGAAACCTGAAGGTAATCTCTTATTTGGCTTGGCAATAGATTCAACGATTCGGCAATTTCTGCTACAACTGGAGGACGACCCAAAGACTGAAACAGTTGCTGCTGTATTCTCCTGATTTTGTTTAACTTTTCGTTGATATGAATTGGTAAACGAATAGTACGAGACTTATCTGCTATAGCACGTGTTATTGACTGGGTAATCCACCAATAAGTATAGGTTGATAGTTTGTAGCCTTTGTTAGGGTCAAACTTTTCGATTCCTCGTTGCAGTCCCAGTGCCCCTTCTTGGAGCAAGTCGAGAAAATCTAAATTGTGGTTCTGGTATTTTTTGGCAACAGAAACCACCAACCGTAGGTTAGCTGTCACCATTTTCTCTTTAGCTTTTTGACCTTGTTGAACGATTGACTGTACTTCAGCTTCAGTTTGCCCAAGCGAGGTAGCTAATTCTCTTGTGGTTGGTTCTCGGTTTAATTGAAGTGCGAGGTTTGATCGCTGTTCTTCAATCGCCATCATCTGCTGCAACGCCCTTGCATTTGTAATTTCTTGCTCAGGAGTTAGCAGAGGGTAGCGTCCGATTTCTTTAAGGTAGGAGCGAACTAAGTCGGTAGTTAGGCTGGGCATACTTTCAATTAATTGTGACGACTACTTTTCTTTTTCGTTTGAATAGAATGTTTTATCTCAAGAATTAGCTAACAAATTAAATCTTAACCATAGACTTAACCCCAATGTAAATCTAAAGTCAAATAAGATTATAAACATAATACTTGAAATCTTAAAATAGGTAAATACTAAAAGCTGCTTTATTTGATAACTAAGCTTTAAATTAGTGGAGAAATTTGACTGAGTTAAATCAGAGAGGCGCTACGCTAAATTTAGAGTGAAGTCCTCTCTTCAAGAGAGGATATGTTCAAACTCGCTTCACATTTGAACAAAGCTTAAAAACGCTTTGCGTAAATCAATTGAAAAATACAATTACTTAGTTGAGGAATAATCATGGATATGCAATCTCTACTCACTTTGACAATCGTAGTCATCTTTTGGGCATTCGTTACTCTCGTTATATTCCAGTTCATTAACGGACTATTTGTATCGGCTGCTTATACTAGTAATGTGGTTTCTGTTAGCAATGGAAATATAGCCGCTTCTACAATCCCATCAGTATCAGAAGTAATCACACCACAAGCTCGGACTTTTGAAAAATTGCCAGATCCTTGGATGTTAGAGGATGAAGTCATTCATTGTACCAGTAATGAAGCAGTTATTCTCTCATTCCCTACATTGAGATTACTGCCTCCAGTTAAAGAGATTTCATCACAACCAAAACGTACTACTCGTTCCAATAAAGCTAACAACTCTGCCAACAAGTCACCGAAAACTAAAAAGGCTGATGTAAATTCTTCAGGGAAGCGCAAGCCAGGCAGACCGCCTAAAGCTGGCTAATTCGTTTTTTAACCCTCGGCTGATCACCGAAGAATAAAAGGGAAAAGGTTAAAGGGGAAAGGGGAAAGGGAACCAGTAACTTAAAAGCTCTTGTTTCAAATAAAGACGCTGCTAAGTTCTTGCACTACATGTCTAAAAAATCTTCTTTTTTTGTTCTCCACAATTAAGACAGGGGCTTTCTACCTTGTGAGGAAAAGTTCTAAATTCTGTGCCCTTTCCCCCTTTCCCATTCCCCTTTTCCCCTTCTTGGTAATTGCCTCATTTCTTAATAAGAGAAAGGCTTCGCCATAGCAAAAGTGAAAAAATAATATTGTGAGTGATGCAATGGTACAGCAACTTTTCACTCAAGGTTCTTTATTCGATTTGCAAACAGTAATCGATTATGGGCAGTCAGTTATTAATGTTGCCCAAGAGCTTGCAAAAGTTTTAATAGATAATCGCCCTCTCTCTACGAAAACTGTTTCTTCCCAGATGAATCGCCACTTTCACGGTACTGCGGCAGAAGGCACATGGCAATGGAAAGATGCTTACGAAGCTGTGGAAGTAGCGCAAATATTATATCTGCGTCATCTGGGAATTAAGATTTTATCACAACAACCTCAAGTGGTTGTGCAACAATTAGAAGAATTAACAGCCCTCTGTCCGACGCATACTCGCCGTAGTGAAGAGTCAGTAAAGCTTCAGCAATTCTCCACCCCTCTGCCGCTTGCTTATCTCGTAGCCAAAGCAGGATTTATACAAGCTACTGATTTGGTGCTGGAGCCATCAGCCGGAACTGGTCTACTGGCACAAATGGCTAAACTGCACAGTGCAAGTCTGATGCTCAACGAGCTTGCACCCGATAGGGAGAAGATTCTGCGGCGATTATTCCCTGGTACACCATTATTCTCAGTAAACGCGGAACAGATTAACGATTACCTAGCTGGTAAAACTCAGCCTTCAGTTGTGCTGATGAATCCACCTTTCTGTGCATCTCCCAAAATCAACAGTCGCAATAGAGACGCAACAAAGAGGCATATCAACTCGGCATTGCAAAGACTGGCTGACGGTGGACGGCTGGTAACAATTACTGCTAACTGGTTTTCTCCCAATAATCCCACTTGGCGCAAGACTTTTGTTAAGTGGCACTCGGAAGCACGAGTTCTACTATCTGTTGGGGTTAACGGCAAGGTGTACTCAAAACATGGTACACAAATCGACACCAGAATCACAGTAATTGACAAGGTTACGGCTGATAATCACAGGCAAATCCCCTGTATTCCCGAAACCTTGGACTTGCCCGAACTGCTGGCGTTGATTGAGCAATTACCACAGCGATCTCCGTGGGAATGCTCAGAAAAAGTCAAAGCTGCTGCGGCGAAGGCAAAAGTTGTTCAATTGTCAAAACGTACTACAGTTGCACAACCCGAAACAGTTTCCTCTCTCCCAGACGATGTAGTAGTGTTGGAATATGAGGTTATCGAATGGACGGCTAGTGAGGGTTTGAAAGATACCCTATACGAAACATATCGCCCACAACGAATCAGAATTAAAGATGCTTTACCTCATCCGTCGCTACTCTGTGAGAGTGCGGGAATGGCATTAGTATCGCCTCCGGCTCCCACTTACAAACCACATCTCCCGCAAAACATTGTCTCACAAGGCTTGTTATCTGAAGCACAACTTGAAAGCGTTATTTACGCTGGTTTTGCCCACTGTGAATTTCTGTCTGGGTCTTATATTGTGGATGATTCTTGGGATAATGTGACTGTAGCAGCAACTAGCTCAGAAAACGCTGTTAGATTTCGCCGTGGATGGTTCCTTGGTGATGGCATGGGAGCAGGGAAAGGACGACAGTGTGCAGGTATTATATTAGACAATTGGTGTCAGGGGCGGCAAAAAGCCATTTGGGTATCTAAAAGCTCTGCTTTAATTGAAGATGCCCGACGCGATTGGTGTGCTTTAGGAGGTGATGCAAAAGATATTATCGACCTGAGCAACATCAAACTTGGCGACTCCATCCCTCTCACCCAAGGCATTCTATTCTGTACCTACTCGACTCTACGTTCTCAAAAGAACGGTAAAAGTCGTCTCAAGCAAATCGTTGAGTGGGCAGGTAAGTACTTTGAGGGAGCGATCGCATTTGATGAGTGTCACGCGATGGGTAATGCAATGGCTCAAGAGGGTAAACTCGGTATGGTTGCAGCATCCCAGCAAGGCATTGTTGGGCTGAGGTTGCAAAACGCACTGCCCTCAGCACGGGTTATCTACGTTTCTGCGACTGGAGCGACAAAGGTTTCTAACCTATCTTATGCAAATCGTCTGGGGCTTTGGCAGACTGGAGATTTCCCTTTCACCTCCCGTGAGGATTTTGTGGAATCCATTGAGGGCGGTGGTATTGCCGCGATGGAAGTCGTAGCCAGGGATCTCAAGGCTTTGGGGCTGTATCTGGCGCGGAGTCTTTCATTCGAGGGGGTGGAGTATCAGACTCTCTACATTGATTTAACGCCGACGCAGGAACGGATTTATAACAGCTACTCCGATGCTTTTGGTGTTATTCATAATAATTTAGAAAAAGCCTTAGAAGCTTGCAATATAACTGGCGCAAAAACGTACAATCGTGCTGCTAAGATGTCTGCCAACTCGCAGTTTGAGTCACACAAGCAAAGATTCTTCAACCATCTGTTAACTGGCATGAAATGTCCGCAGTTAATTAAAGCGATTGAAGAGGATTTAGCTGCTCAAAATGCCGTTGTTATTCAAATTGTATCAACTAATGAGGAGTTGCTTAAGCGCCGACTCAATGAAGTTGCACCCGAAGAATGGAAGGATCTCAATCTTGATCTGACTCCACGGGAATATGTCATGGATTACCTGATGAGTGCTTTCCCCATTCATCTCCATTCCATCCATTCAGGCGTTGATGGAGAAGAAAGATCCGAGCCAGTCTTTAATGCCGATGGTTCTCCAGTTATCTCCCAAGAAGCTGTAGCCTTGAGAGATACTCTAGTTGATCGACTAGCAAGCCTTGACCCAATCCCTGGCGCATTAGAACAATTGCTGTGGCATTTTGGTCACAAGCAAATTGCCGAAGTAACTGGTCGCAGCAAGCGAGTTCTGAAAGATGATTCAGGGCGTTTGTTCGTTGATTCACGGGGTAGTGGGGCGAATATTGCTGAGACTAACGCATTTATGACGGGTGATAAACAAATTCTCATCTTCTCTGATGCAGGCGGCACGGGTCGCAGCTATCACGCTGACCTCAACGCTGTGAATCGGCGGCGGCGATCGCATTATTTGTTGGAAGCAGGCTGGAGAGCAGACAATGCAATTCAAGGGCTTGGACGATCGCACAGAACCAACCAAGCATCTGCGCCCGTGTTCAGACCAGTCACGACGAACGTTATAGGTGAACGCCGATTCATCAGCACTATTGCTCGACGGCTGGATAGCTTGGGCGCACTCACAAGGGGGCAAAGGCAAACCGGAGGCAATGGCATCTTTGATACCAAGGATAATCTGGAGTCGAACTATGCAGAACACGCACTGTATGAATTGTTCAAGCAAATTTATCAGGGTCGGTTTGCTGAAGTTCCGCTAGGGCAGTTCGAGCAGATGACAGGGTTATCGCTAACTTCCCACGAAGGCGGAATGCGGATAGACCTTCCACCACTGCGGCAATTCCTCAATCGACTGCTGGCTTTACGCATCGATATGCAAAACATCATTTTCGAGCGTTTTGAGTTATTGCTAAGTCAGCAGATTGAAGCAGCGCGAACGGCAGGAATCTATGAGATGGGTGTGGAAACACTTCGAGCAGAACGGTTTACCATCGAAAGGGAAGAAGTAGTTTATACACACCCTGCAACAAATAGTACAACCAACTACTTGAAAATTGAGCGCACCCAGAAGAACAACATCAAAACTGCTGACGAGATGCTTGAGTTTGCCAGTATGTACCAGGGGAAACTGATGGTTAACACCAAATCTGGTCATGCTGCTGTGTCAATTCCGACACATAGTATCTACGACGCTGATGGTGGTGTTGTACCAAGAGTGTTATTCGTCCGTCCCCAAAAAGAAACCCGTATACCAGTCAAGGATTTAGAATCTTCCACTTGGAAAGCGGTTTGTGTCGATGCGTTCGTCGCAGGGTGGTCTATTGAAGTAGATGCACTGCCCAAGTTCACTACCGATTACCTGCATTTGGTGACTGGTATTCTATTGCCTATCTGGAAAATCTTGCCCCAGCACAATAGCCGAGTCTTCCGCTTGCAAACCAGCGATGGACAAAAGATTCTCGGTCGGGTGGTGAATGCTCACGACATTCAAACCGTGCGCGAACAACTCGGACTAAGGAACCAGCTGCTTTCTCCAGAAGAACTTGTGAAGCTGGTACTCAACGAGAGATATACACAGCAGTTGCCAGGTGGTGTAACCTTGCGACGTTCTTTCGTTGCTAATGAACCTCGCATAGAACTGGTTAATGCTATCTCACTGGCAGAGCGACTCTTAGCTGTAGGTTGCTTCACCGAGATCATCAACTGGCAAAAGCGGATATTCATTCCAGTTTCAGACAAAGCACCAGCTATTCTAGCGGCTGTGATTGAAATCTTGGGATAAGTCAAAAGCTGATGTATTTATTAGATACATCAGCTTATTTTTCGCTCAAACAAGAGTGTGAAGAAAGGGAAATGGGAAAGGGAATAAGTAACTTAAAAGCTCTTGTTTCAAATATGGACCGGAGGCGGAGCGGCTCCGGCTCCGCACTGCTAAGTTATCGCACTACGTGCCTTAAAAATCTTCTTTTTTTATTCGACCTATTTAAAAATAGGGGCTTCATACCATGAATATAAAATGGTAATCAGCATCACCATGTCAGAAAAGAAAAATTGTACACTTAGAGAATTTACAATAATCCAACTTTTTTCAGGCGCGATAGCAATCCAGTCCGGGTGCTATAATCTTTTTGCATCTGCTTAATAGAAGCTTTAAACTCCTCTAGCTTCCCTTGATATTCAGCCAATTCCCGTAAGTCAACTAGATGTGCAACTGCTTGGTCATAAGTTTTGGATTGCTTGAATTCAAGTAATTTATATATATCTGACCATACTTTATCTTGATTTTTAGCTAGAACTTCTAACTTCCGGATTTTTTCCTGTTGTGCTGCTAATTTCTCTCGTTGCTGACGCTGTTGCATTTGCTCATTAGCATTTTCTAGTAACTGAGAAAATGAGCGTCTATGAGTATCATGATTGCTATCACTTTTGGGAATTTTAAATAGCTCTCGCAGTCGGTTTACAAGTTGTATTCCAACATTAATTTCACCTGTTGCTACTTTCAAAAGAAAATAGTCTTTTTCCTCTGATGACAAAGCTGTAATCCACTCTTTTATGGGTTCAGTATTTTCTTTTTTATCAATACTTACTTGAGATGCCGATGCAATTAAATCCTGGTCAATATCAAATAACTCCGTAAAAGTCTCAATTGCAGCAGGTAGTTTTTTCAAGTTGGCTGGGACAGGTGGTTCAACTAAATCTTCTTCATCTTCCCCTTCTTCAATTGCTATTGAAGCTGCTTTTAACCAAGCCAGGTATAAAACTCGATAATCTCCTTGCAAAATATCCAGGACTTACGCAACTGGCACAATGCGATCGCTAACAAATAGTACTAAAGTACTATAAAAATGCAGATGAAATGAACTAGAGTACAAATGTAAATTGTTCCTTTTCACACCAAATTTTTGGGCTGCTGCTCAGGCTACTGTAACGAATACTTTTGAATATGAAGTTTACTAAATTAGATTATTGCCAGTATCTACTTAGTAGCCAAATTAATTATACCATTACCAATTTGGCAGAGCATTTAGAGAGTATTAGCCATGATACAATTAACTATTATTTGAAAAGAGAAAAATTAACACCTCGTTTACTATGGGATAACGTGAAAGAGGTAGTTGAGCCTGATGACAATGGTTACATAATATTTGATGATAGCATTTTAGATAAAAGGTATTCTGAAGAAATAGAAATAGTCAGAAGACAATATAGTGGTAATGAGCATGGTGTCCTTAAAGGCATTGGCGTAGTTAGCTGCGTGTATGTCAACCCTACACTTCAAAGATTTTGGGTCATAGATTATCGAATTTTTAATCCTGATGTCGATGGCAAAACCAAGATAGACCATGTGAAAGACATGCTCCAAAGCCTTGTGTATCATAAGCTTTTACCATTTGATACTGTTTTGATGGATACATGGTATGCGGTACACAGTTTAATGCTATATATTGATAGCTTAGACAAAATTTATTATTGCCCTTTAAAAGACAATCGGTTAGTTGATGATACATTTGGTCAAGCAAAATATAAACGTATTGAATTATTAGAATGGAGTCAAGAAGAATTAGATTGTGGTAAGATAATCAAAATTAAAGGGTTCCCAGCTAATAAAAAAGTGAAACTATTCCGGGTTACTGTTTCTACCAACAGAACGGATTATGTCGCAACTAACGATTTATCTCAAAGTTCCACGGATGTTGTACAAGAGGTGTGTAAAATTCGTTGGAAAATCGAGGAGTTTCACAGAGAAATTAAACAATTAACTGGGATTGAATTTTGCCAATGTCGGAAAGCTAGGCTTCAAAGAAATCATATCGCTTGTGCAATGTTAGTTTGGGTTAGGTTAAAGAATTTAGCCTATACAACTGGTCAAACTATTTATCAAATCAAGCATAACTTGCTTTCTAATTATTTAATTCAGCAACTGAAACGCCCAAGTATTCTTATGTGCTTGGTTTGATTTAAATTGTCGCCTGTCAGGGCTGCGCCCTGCCCGCTATTTGTGCCAGTTGCGTAAGTCCTGATATCATCACGCAACTGCACTAATTGTGCTAGCCATCCCTCCCCTTCTATCCAATCTCCATATTCTTCGTCCTGGATACTAATATCTACAATTACATAATTTTTGCTACTTGATACAGTAATTTTATCAGCTAAACAATAAAGTTCAAAAACTGATGGAGCAACCACTGTTTTAGGGAAACGAAACATTAATTGTCGCGTTCCCCAATTCGCCATGTATAACATGATGTCGAAACACTTTTCCAGAACTTCCTTGGGTTCACCTCGAAAGTCTCCATAGCTGTAGGTAAAAATTGCGTTTGTTGCACTCAGTTGTACCCGACTAGATAAACTACTTATATATGCTTGTTCTGATGCAGTTAATGGTCGGTCTAATGCCTGGAATTCGTAATACTGGTACTCGCTCATAGTTTTCTTTATTTTTAATAAAGTATTTAATTTTTAAATATTTGGTATTTGCCAATTAATTTCTGATTGTCCATAAGAAATTAATGCAGAATTAATAGCTGAAAAGGGCTTGCTGCCAAAAAAACCATTGTGAGCAGAAAGTGGTGAAGGATGTGCTGATTGAATTATGATATTTTTGTTAGTATCTATCAGCTTTAATTTCTTTTGTGCATCCTTACCCCACAGCACAAAGATCACAGGTGCAGGTTTCTGGCTAATTTTACTAATTACCACATCTGTAAAAGTTTCCCAACCCTTATTTTTATGGGAATTTGCCATGCCTGCTCTCACACTTAGTACTGTATTTAACATCAATATACCCTGTTTAGCCCATGTTACAAGATAGCCATTATTTGGGGTTTCAAATCCAATATCTTGTTTAAGTTCCTTAAATATGTTGCGAAGTGATGGAGGTGGTTTTACCCCTGGTCTTACTGAAAAACATAACCCATGTGCTTGGTTTTCATTGTGATATGGATCTTGTCCCAGCAATACGATTTTTACTTGCTCGTAAGGTGTCAGTTCAAAAGCAGAAAATGTCTCTTCTTTAGCTGGATAGATAGTATAAGATAACCTTTCACTTATTAGGAACTCTTGAAGTTTAGTAAAGTAAGGTTGTTTAAATTCTTCAGCTAGTACTTTCTGCCAATTATTAGGAAATTGCAAATTTATCATTCGATGATTATTTAGCGTCCAGACATATTATCCTACATCTCGTAACCTCAACAATTCCGTGTTTTTCACAAATAACTAACACTCTGATCCAATTAGAGAATATCTTCTAAACCTGGAAACAGAGGCGCTTCTTCACGATCGTATTTAGCTAGATAATCTCTAAAGGATGTACCACCAATACCAACTATTTTTCGTTGTGTAATTGCCAACCCTAGATGAGATTTATGAAATCGGCTTTGCAAATTATCATACATAAGCGCTAAAGCATTTTTACAACTAATTACTTCCTCGATATATGGGAATTTTAGTAGTGAGAGTCACTACTATCCAAGATAGTATTAATTAGCAGCAAAGGTTGAAACTTATAAGATTTAGGCATATTGAGCGATATTGTTACTTTTTTATCAGCCAAACAATTTTATATTTATATTTCAAAAATCATTAAATCTGTCGAAATTTGATTAATCTAAATACAATGCTGAACTTTGAAATGCTTCTTCTGGTGTTCCATAAAAAGTACCATTGTTAAATACGCTAGGTTCGTACTTTTCATTACTATAAGTATAAAAAGCCTTTGTCCATTTCTCTTCATTCCCTTTGTACCGCAATCGACACAGATGAATTGGTGTATTTTTGGCTCTCTCTATATATTCAGAGCGTGTTATTTTAAACATTGATAGGTCATCATTGTCTGGTAAAAATGGTTCTTTATAAGCATCTATGTAACAGAAATATCCCTTAAAACGCACATCAATACGTATGTATTGTCCTGCATAATGCTGCTCTGCATAAGCTAATATCCGGTGCTTTGTTCTCTGTTTGACCTGCTCCGGGATTTTTACCCCTCCTGAATGTGGATCATTTACCCATCCTCTCATGATTAGCTCCTTTGGTAATACTGAGGCTGATATTACACTGCAACGGCAGAGATTACAAATCTGAACTTTTTGCAATTCTTATCATTAACTCTATTTTTCCTGCCAGATTCCACAGACTTTCCACAGCTATTTCTGCTGTTTTCCACAGTTGTTTTACAAGATAATCGGCTTCTGTTCACCCAATGGGTATTTTGTCATGTCTGTAGCAATCATTCTGCTTTACTGAGTTATTATTACGCAACGTAAACAAAACCTACTTCTAACCCTAGCTTTCACGTAATTATTTATTTTTTCTATATTTCTCTTTAACATTTTGCAACATTGACAAACTCAGCCAATCAGCACAAAATAAATCCACTAGCCTTTGCCGCCTGTTCCATTTTGAGCATCAACTGTATAAAACTATTCAGTTGTTAGTGCCAGTGGTTCGGCTAGCATTGAATGGGTGAAACTGTACTTGCACTGTATCACCTCTAGCTTCTTGTCCCTATTGATTTGCTTTTTCTGAAGCTTTTATTATATGAACTCAACCCAAAATATCTTTACTAATCTTCCCGAAACACTACATCAATCTCTCAATACCTACTTAGAAAAACATCCTGATTGGGATGAACATCGCCTTATTACCGCAGCCATCTCCCTGTTTCTGCTGCAAAATGCTGATGGCGATCGCGGTGTTTCCCAAGTCTATCTCGAAACTCTGTTTCGTCGTGGCTAATGTTATTCCCTAGAAGCCATACTAAATAACAAGGTCAATCAAACTATACACTCAGAAAGATTTTTTCAGTCAGGATTAATGGCAACGAAAAACGAGGTAAAAGCGGAAACATCTACTATTGTAGTATCGCAACTTTCAGATGCAGCAGAAGCCCAACTCGTAGAAAATGCTGAAAATGTGGCTCAACCAATGGAAAATTCCCTGGGTAGTGACGACATCTTAAACTCACTCAAAACCAAGAGGAGCGGGTGATAGTAACCTATAGCCTTATTCTTGAATATCAAATGACAATATTTATACACTAACATTAACTAAATCTACATCAGCAAGCCATATTGTTCTGCTTTGGGCAGATACTTCTTCTAAAGTTGGGGAGCGCCACTCTACCCCATAAAGCCAATTCTCTTTGAGACTAAAAATTCCTTGAATAATACGGCGTGTCGGCCGTTCACCGAAATCAACCTCAACTATGTCCCCCAATCTAAAAGCTGGAGTAGAAATAGTGGGCTTTTTTAGTACATTTGTTGTATGAAATTCTTGTTCAGCTAAGTAGAGAGTTTCATTCTGGCAAACAATTGCATAAATCCATTCTTGTCCTGACCACTCAACACCACAGCAATAACCTGACAAGTCTGAGATTGGCAACAAAACTTTTTCTAAGATTTCCACTGCTAATGGAGGCATGGTCTTACCCCACCCAGGAGAAATATGCCAACAGGATTCTAAGGCGGTAATTTGGTTAATCATCTGGGAATATAATCCTCTTCTTTATATATTCACTCCCTTACATCAGTCTGATCCGGAATATAATTTAAAGGCTTCACTCGCTATAGCCAATTCCCCTAATCAATACAGGTTTTAGAGGCAAAGTTCCTAAACATTTGACCTTAATCTCTAATTTCTGTGCTGATTCGGTGTATTTACAAGCCATAAGCCTAAACAATCTTCTCTACGAACGCGAACAGCGTGTCGAAGACAGACGCTACGCAAATGATTTGGCGGATGGTGCTTTGATTGTGGCGGCAAGTTAGGGAGAAGTTTTGAAGCTTTCCAAGCAATCAATTGTGTCTTTTTACCAAACTTAATCCTTGGTGTATCTGTTGGAATGTAAAAGATAGACAAACTTTCGTGCAATGGTTTATCCATCGCTGTACGGGCAATTATTGTGATTTTACCCCCTGCATGACCAAATTTTGAACCATAACGTGACCAAAAGTGTCACTTCAAGGATAAGATGGCTGCTTTTAAAGGATAAAGTGGTTCTTGGCAACTTTTGGTGATCTTGGTTGGGGGAAGGCAGAGGGCAGAGGGCAGAAGTCGGAAGGGTAGAAGTAATAAATTCATGCCCCAAAGGTGATGAGATGAATTACACTATTTGTCATTCCACAGAATACGCCATGTGATGTAACGACTACAATTCCATTCTCAACCTTTCCTAAGTTTTCTATATACTGCCTTTTGACATAATCTGTTGATAAACATTCTTTTTATCTCCAGTTTCGTCAATAATTTTAATTATTAGTCTACCATTTATGACTTCTAAAATTAGTTCTAGACGCTGGCAATATTCGTCCACAAATTTGATCGTTTTTATGGGTGAACGAGGCTCTACCATTCTCTGTGCTTACGTTCTAGTTTTTTACGTTTTTACATTACTGCGAAAGTGATCAAATAGGGTTAAGCATTATTTAACCAATTTTAAAGTTTTAATACATAATAGGATGTAATAGTTGAATTTCTCAATTTTGAGGGAATTATAACGATGAGATAAATTCCCTAGATGCTTTTGACTAATAATATGACACTGGCGGCAAGCACCTACGCAAATCCATTACCCGACATTCCTGGCTATGAGATCGTTGAGCAATTATATGTGGGTTCTCGAACGATTGTTTATCAAGCAGTGGAAGAATTAAGCCAGCGTCAGGTTGTCATGAAATTGTTGCAACAAGATTATCCCAGCTTCAGTGAATTGTTACGTTTTCGCAACCAATATACTATTGCCAAAAATTTGAATATTTCTGGTGTGATTCGTCCCGATCGCCTGATACCATATCGTAATAGCTATGCCCTAGTGATGGAAGATTTTGGCGGTGTGGCGCTATCAAAATACAGTCGCAGCCATCAGTTAACACTATTAGATACACTGGCGATCGCCCTGCAACTAGCCGAAATTCTCCATGAGCTTTATCAGCATCGGGTAATTCATAAGGACATCAAACCTGCAAATATCTTGATTCATCCAGAATCGCAACAAGTCAAACTAATTGATTTTAGTATAGCTTCCCTATTACCGAAAGAAAACGAAGAAATCAAGAACCTAAATGTCTTAGAAGGCACATTAGCCTATATTGCACCAGAGCAAACCGGGCGGATGAATCGGGGCGTTGACTACCGTACAGACTTTTATAGTTTAGGGGTGACGTTGTTTGAATTGTTGACGGGACAGTTACCTTTTGCTGGCAATGATCCTTTAGAACTGGTGCATAGTCACATTGCCAAACCTGCACCCAGGGTAGATGAAATTAACTCAGAAGTACCAGAAGCGATCGCTCAAATTGTCGCCAAGTTGATGAGCAAAAATGCCGAAGAACGCTACCAAAGTGCTTTGGGCTTGAAGCATGATTTGGCAATTTGTTTGGAGCAATTGAAGACAACAGGGAAGATTGCAGCGTTTGTAATTGGGGAGCGAGATATATGCGATCGCTTCTCTATCCCCGAAAAACTCTATGGACGAGAAACAGAAATCCAAATACTACTAGATGCTTTTGCGCGAGTCAGCAACGGTACCTCAGAATTACTGCTAGTAGCTGGTTTCTCTGGGATTGGGAAGACGGCGGTTGTGAATGAAGTTCATAAACCAATCGTCCGCCAGAGAGGCTATTTCATTAAAGGTAAATTTGACCAGTACAATCGCAATATCCCCTTGGGTGCCTTTCTCCAAGCATTTCGGGATTTAATTGGACAGTTACTTTCGGAATCAGATACCCAACTACAAGCATGGAAAGCCTCTATTCTGAAGGCTTTGGGAGATAATGCCCAAGTAATTATTGATGTCATCCCCGAATTGGAACGCATCCTCGGCAAACAACCACCTGTAGCAGAACTATCGGGTACGGCGGTGCAGAATCGGTTTAATTTGCTGTTCCAGAAATTTACTCAAGTTTTTACGACAAAAGAACATCCTTTGGTGATGTTTTTAGATGACTTGCAATGGGCAGATTCCGCATCCTTAAAATTGATGCAGTTATTGATGAGTGAGAGGGAACAGGGGTATTTACTGCTGATTGGGGCTTATCGGGATAACGAAGTGTTTCCTGGCCATCCGTTAATGCTGACCTTAAATGAAGTCAGCAAGGCAGGAGCTACAATCAACAGAATTACTTTAGCATCTTTGAGTAGAAGCAGCCTGAATCAGTTAGTGGCAGATATGCTCAAATGTGCTGAAGTTTTAGCACAACCTCTAGCAGAATTAGTCTATCAAAAAACCCAGGGGAATCCCTTTTTTGCGACGCAATTTCTCAAAACTCTGCATCAAGATCAATTCATTACCTTTAACATCCAGGCTGGACATTGGCAATGTGATATTACTCAGGTACGCGAGGCTGCATTAACCGATGATGTGGTGGAGTTCATGGCCAAGCAGTTGCAAAAATTACCTGATGAGACTCAGAATATCCTCAAACTGGCAGCCTGTATCGGTAATCAATTTGACTTGAGTACTCTGGCGATCGTCTCGGAGCAATTGCCGCAGCAGGTGGCAACTGACTTGTGGAAAGGGTTGCAGGAAGGATTAATTTTACCCATCAGTGAAACCTACAAGTTTTTTCAAGGAAATGATTTAAATGATAACTACACGGATGGGATTAGTGTTGCTTACAAATTCCTCCACGATCGCGTCCAGCAAGCTGCTTATTCCCTGATTCCCCAACAGGAGAAACAGGTTGTGCATCTGACAATTGGTCGTCATTTATTAAACCATACATCAGCAGAACAATTAGAGGAGCAAATTTTTGATATCGTCAACCAATTGAATATTGGCTGTAAGCTCATCAGCGATCCCCTAGAGCAAGCAAGGCTGGTAGAGCTAAATTTAAGAGCCGGACGAAAAGCGATCGCTACCACTGCTTACGATACTGCTACCTATTGCTTACAATATGCCTGTAATTTGCTGCCGACAGATAGCTGGCAAACTCAGTATGATTTGGCATTAGCCTGCTATAGTAGCGCGGCTGAGGCTGCTTATCTCAATACAGATTTGGTGCAGATGGAAACTTTGGCGGAAATTGTCTTGCAACAAGCTCGGAGTTTGTTGGATGCTGCCAAGGTGTATGAAATTAAAATTGATGCTTACACAAGCCTTGGTGAATTTACTAAAGCTGTCACTACGGGTTTAAACTTTCTCAAATCTTTTGGAATTGAATTTCCCAGTCAGCCGAATAAACAAGATTTTGTTGATTTTCTCCAACAAACCCGACAGCAATTAGCAGGACGTTCCACAGATGATCTGTTAAACTTACCTGTGATGACTTCGCCTCAGTTCCAAGCACTGCTGCGAATGTTAGTTCAAATTAGTGGCCCTACCTACTTAGCATCTCCATCCCTGTATCCTTTAATTTGCTGTCAGCAGGTGCAGCTATCAGTCACCCACGGTAATATTCCTGCCTCCAGCTTTGGATATGTGGTTTATGGATTATTACTTTGTGGTGTAGTTGGTGACATCACAACAGGTTATGAATTTGGTCAACTGGCTTTACAGTTAGTAGATAAATTTAATAATCAAGAATATGCCGCTAAAGTTTTATACATGACCAGCAAATTTACTGTTCACTGGGTGAAAAATGCGGCGACAACTCTCCAGCCATTACAAGAAGCCTATACCCTGGGACTAAAAGTTGGCGCTCTTGCTTATGCTGGCTATTCTGGTTATACCTACGCTTTTCATGCTTATTTTGTCGGTAAAGAACTCACAGCTTTAGAAACAGAATGTCAGGCTTACAGCATAGGCTTGGCAAACATCGAACAACAAGCATTCTTAGGCTACCTGCATATCGTCCACCAAACCGTTGCCAATCTCTTAGGAAAATGTGAGAACACAACCAAATTAGTAGGCACAATTTTTGATGAAGGGGTAACTTTGGCAAATCTGGAAAAAGCCAACGACAAAACGGGGTTATGGCATTTCCATATGTGCAAAGTAACATTAACCTATTTATTTGAGTGCCATGACCAGACGCTCTATCATTGTCAACAATCAAAGCTGAATGCTGGTGGCGGTACTGGGATGCTAAATGTGCCAACACTTTATTTTTATACAGCTTTAGCCTGTTTCACCCAGCTATCAGCAAATTTAGCCGAAAATTCTCAACCGGATGAGTTATGGACATTAATTGCGGATGCTAAAGAAAAGCTGCAAAATTGGGCTACCTATGCACCCATGAATTGCCAGCACCGATATGATTTGATTTGTGCTGAAGAACAGCGTGTTTTAGGACATCCACAGCAAGCAATAGATTTCTATGATCGCGCTATTTCTCTAGCTCAAGAAAATGGCTATATCCCAGAACAAGCGATCGCCAATGAACTTGCTGCCAAATTCTACCTCGGTTGGCGCAAAGAAAAAATTGCTGCTGTCTATAGAACCCATTTGACATCTTGTGAGGTTTTGAATTAAGGTACTCCTCAGCATCTAAAATCCAATACTAATGGCGTATTCCAGCAACCTCACTGATGCAGAATGGGAAATTTTTGAACCCTTATTGCAAGAGATATTACCGACTAAGAAGCAGACTCGACCGACCAACTGGCCAAAGCGAGATATCTTCAATGGAATTCTCTATCAACTAAAAAATGGATGCAATTGGCAAGACTTACCTAAAGACCTCCCCCCTTATTCCACTGTATATTGGCACTACAAACAGTGGCGAGCAGCCGGGGTATTTGAGGAACTGATGAGTGTCTTACATGGACAAGTGCGTGAACAGGTAAAAAAAAAACCGCACTGGACGACATTGATCATCATTGACTCCCAAGCAGTGAAAAATACCTGCAACGCCAGTGTGGAGTCGAAAGGTTTTTGCTTCTACAAAGCCACCAACGGTATTAAAAGGCATTTGGCTATTGACACCCTTGGGTTTCCCTTTTTTACGCTCTGTACTCGCGCCAATGTCTCGGATGATGCCGGATTAATTGAGATGTTTACTCTCAACATCGACTACTTCAAGTCAAAACCTATCGATATTCCCAAGATTACTATCCTGCTAGATCATGGGTATCACCCAGAATATTTGACTCAGGAGTTAGAGCGAATTTACCCAGAGATCATGACCAAAATTCAGTTTCAACTTTCTACGAAACCCTCAAAACAAGAGAAAGCGGCACAAGGAAAATCTGGATTTGTTCCGGCAATAGCTAGATGGGTGATCGAACGCTCCAATGCTTGGATGGAGCGCTGTAAAATTCTGGTTAAGAACTTTGAACGAACCCTGGTTAGTGCCACTGCCAAACTCAATATCTGCTTCATCAGGCTAATGATTAAGAGGCTTGCAGCACCTTCTTAGATGTCAAATGGGTTCTATATTGTCTTCTGACTATTTCTATTTCTTCAGAATACCTTTTATCTAAAATGCTATCATCAAATATTATGTAACCATTGTCATCAGGCTCAACTACCTCTTTCACGTTATCCCATAGTAAACGAGGTGTTAATTTTTCTCTTTTCAAATAATAGTTAATTGTATCATGGCTAATACTCTCTAAATGCTCTGCCAAATTGGTAATGGTATAATTAATTTGGCTACTAAGTAGATACTGGCAATAATCTAATTTAGTAAACTTCATATTCAAAAGTATTCGTTACAGTAGCCTGAGCAGCAGCCCAAAAATTTGGTGTGAAAAGGAACAATTTACATTTGTACTCTAGTTCATTTCATCTGCATTTTTATAGTACTTTAGTACTATTTGTTAGCGATCGCATTGTGCCAGTTGCGTAAGTCCTGTAATACTAGAATTCAATCAATTGTAGTACATAAATACTATACCTTTTTGAGATTACAGTAATAGTAGATGATAAAGTCGAAAATGCTTTGCTTCACTATACGATGACTACGAGCGCAAGCTATGGAAGCTACGCCTCAAAGGTTGGTAAGAGTGAAAGATGTTGTAAAAAACCGTAGATTTTACTCTAATAAAGCTTCAATTTGCCCTAACAACTTCTCTAAAACTTTTGCTTTATTAGGATCTTCCCAGACTTTAGCTTGCTTAACTCGCTGATAGGCTTCCTTCATCCGATTAGTCAGAATATTCGGCTGAGAAGACTTAGGAGGTTGAACTGATTGAATGTAACTTTTGATATCTCTAACTGAAAGGTTTTCTTCAATAGTTTTCACTATAAGTTGATGTCGCTGATCTTCGTCTTTCAATTGAGCGATGATACGGGCTTTGGTATATTCTAGTTGTCCTTGGCGCAAAATTTCTAGAACATCTTTAGGTAAATTTAGTAAAGGTAGGCGATGACTACGAAAACTGTCTGGAGTCACCCTACCTATTACTGAAAATATCTTTTCTACCATTTCCCATTGGTTACGAACAACGTTGTTCGTAATCTCTGTTTTTTGCTTTTGGAGGTTAGCAATATGATTGAGTAGGGAAATAACTTCTCCTTGAGAGCATTCCAAGCGGATAGATAGCAGTTGCAAAATAGCTTCAGTTTCCTCAACCGGATTTAAATCTTCCCGCTGCAAATTTTCGAGGAGGGCGACTTGGAAAGCATCTTGGTCATTGAGATGGCGGATAATAACCGGAACTTGCTCTATTCCAAGAGTTTGAGCAGCACGGTAGCGACGTTCACCAGCAATCAATTCATAATTACCGGATTCTAGCGGCCGTACAAGCAGTGGCTGCAAGATACCATGTTCACGAATAGAAGCAACTAGGCTTTCCATTCCTTGAATTGAAAAATAACGCCGAGGCTGATGAGCAGCTAGGTGAATTTGAGTTATTAATAAAGATTGTTCAATAGATTGGTTTTCCGAGAGTTGAGGATTATTGGTAACTCCTACTAAGTCAAGGAATTGTCTTGTTTTATTCGGAAATTCCATTTCATCTGCCATTGACAAGCGCCGCTTGGCCATATTACTCCTGTTCTGCCATTTCCCTGGCGATTTCTTGATAAGGTTCAATCAATTTTCTTTCTGTGGTATACCGATGGATTGGTTGACGCGCCAAGTTAGACTCTGGAAACTGAACAGACTTAGGAACGGGTTCAAAAATTTTGACACCAGGGAGTTTAGTTTTAAGAGTTTTGAGAGCATCTTGGGTCGTGAGTGTACGGTCTGCCATTGTAGGCAAGACTCCTAAAATTTGCAAATTGGGGTGAGTGTCTTCATCACGAAGACTTTCGATAGTTTCCAATAATTGTCGTAAGCCTTCCAAAGCAAAGAACTGACATTGAACGGGGATCAAGACTGCATCTGCTGCCATTAATGCATTTAGAGTTAACATACCTAAGCTGGGTGGGCAATCAATGAGGATATGAGCAAATTCTTGCCGTAAAGGATTCAATTTCTTTCTCAGGATTCGGCTATTATCTGCCGAGGTCAAAATTTGCTTTTCTCCAGATGCTAGAGATATGTCAGCCGGAATCAGCTTGATTCCATACTCGGTGTCAATAATAGTTTCAGATGCGCTCTGTTTACGATCTGTAAGTACTTCATAAGCAGTCATCTGCCCTGACTGAATCTTGATTCCTAGACCTGTGGTTAAATTGCCTTGGGGATCAAAGTCAACTACAAGGCAGGAGGAACTTTCTGCCAGCAATCCACTTAGTGCAATAGTAGAGGTTGTCTTGGCTACTCCTCCCTTTTGATTAGTAACTGCGATAATCATATTTTCTTAGTACTATGCGATTTTTGATGAAAAAACATATATATATTAGTTACAGAATGAACTGATTCTATGACAATTTAAGTAGACCGCAAAGATTTTCACAAGTTTTACACCAAAGTAATGAAAAACTAATGCTCCAAATTGCTTGTTACCTAAAAAGCTAACTATACTTTCATTCTGGCGATGAGGAGCGATTTAGCGAAATAAATTGGCGCTTAAAATAAACTTATTTCCCCAAATCCACATAAAAAGTTCTGATGAAATCAAAAGAGCGATCGCCCAAGTTACCTAAACAACAGCCAAAACCCAACGACCAAAGCCCAAAGCTTGACCTTGTTGCTTATAAACCAGTAGAAAAACAGCAGCCAACCTCTCAGCCTGACATTACTCCCAGTGTTGATCTGCCGTCAGTTGAGCAGCCAGCCCAAGCAGAGGTGATACCTCTTGTAAGGTCAAAGACAAACGCTGCTGAAAAACCGCAACATTTAGACAAAAGTAAAGCCAAAGGTACCTCTTCTGACAAGAGAAAATCCAAATTACCGCAACAGCCCAAGCAACAGGGTCAATTGACAAAGAGCGATAAAGAAGAAGAGTTAGCGCCAGAACGCTGTCAACATATCCAGTTTTTGGACTGCGATAAACAAGTTGGGCGCGTGGTATTCGAGTGTTGGCACTGTCAGCAGGGAATAATTAGCGAGTTTACTGGGGAACCAGTAATGGGAGAATACAAAGGTCATCCTTCATTAATTCAGGTGAAAGTCCAATGTCCTAATTGTGAGCAGACGGCGATCAGATTAACAACAGGTCAGGTGCTTTCGACAACAGCGATACCTTCGCCTTGGCAGCAATGATGGCATACTTCCAAGATCAAGAGTGATTGGTGAAAGATATCCACAATTGATAATGCAAATAAGATTTTTACCCTCAATAATAACTGCACTAACGGCACTGACACTAACTAGTTGTAGCACTACTACTGCTGAACAGTATGAAACTACAGCACTCACCAGTTACTCCTGGCTCGTTTTGTATTCGAATAACCTAACCAGTGAACCACGACTCCGCATTGAAACCTTTGCTACTACTTCGGTGCTAAATCGAAATGGAGTAAAACCACCGGGAGAAGTAATTGGCCCAGATGTTCGAGGGCTATGGTGGCCTACTTTACCTCCGCGGCCAAGTGTTGATGAAGTTGAACAACGCAAAAAATCTCCAGAAGAGGCAGGCAAACCTGAACTAGTGAAAGATGTAAAGTTCTTTCCTGACCTATGGAGTGGGTAATTCTCAGAACACGCTACCTACTAACTATGAAGTTTATCGACAAGTGGTAAAAGCTTACCCAGAAAGAACTCCTTTGGAATTGACTTTGGGTGTGAATGATAATTCAGTTGAGAAAGCTGAACCTGTAAGCAAGTAGTGACCCTAAATTACGTATTCAGCAAGAAGTTAGAGTGAAAGACTGAATTGCTTTTCAATAATCTTATTGACAGTAAAGTATAAATCAAAGAGTCAAAAATGATCTAATTTAATTTCTGCTGCGTTGATAAAAAAGATTTCAAAAAATCCTATTGGGGGCTATATGGGGGCTATATATACCCCAACAATATCTCAGGACTTTTGGGATATTTTGACCCCTATATAGGATATATATAGGTGCTAAATGGGGTATATTTGACTAGTTAACATTTTGTACCCCACTTAGCCCCCAAGGGGTTATGATAAGCTCTTGAGTTGGGAAAAGAAGGTGAAGTTATTTTATTCTTCTTTCTCTTGCTTTTGCAGATCACTTGAACAGATAATTTTCACTTTCTCAAAGTGTATTACCTTGAAGCCTATGTCAAACATTCACACCTTACAAAAAATTTTTCCTGCGGGTTTCGATAACGGTTACGGAAGTCTCAAACTTTTAGTCGATGGCTTTGAAGTAGTTCGTGTGCCCAGCTATATAACCAATGCAGAAATGGAAGATGTGCCAGGGCGCGTAGTTTTTAACGGTAGTGCTTATACAGTCGGAGAATCAGCTTACCGGACAGGAAATTATTTTGACCGGAATACCGATAATAATGAAAACAAAGTCAACAACGCATTGTTGACTTTATTGGGTGCATTGGCACATCTACCACACCGTAAGGCTTGGCACTTAAAATTAGTCGTCAGTTTACATGATGTTGCTCTGGCTAATGAACTACAAAAAGTACTCAATGGAGAATATCAGCCAATACTTGCTGGCAAACAATCAGACGTGAAAGTAGAAGTGCTGAAAGTTGTACTAGAGGGTATGGGTGCATTATTTGGGCATCCACTACCAAAAAAATTAACCATTTTAGACTTTGGCAATGGTACGACCCTGTATTCTCGTTACCACCGGGGTCAGCGAGAAGTTCACACTGCCTACCCCATCGGTGTGGAAGTTCTCATCGATGATATCTCCCAAAAGATGAAACATCTAAATGGCGGAAAAATTGGGGATGCTTCCAAAATCCGATTTTGTCTAGAGATGGGGCATACCCGATACAGCCGTGACATTGATATCAAAGATATATACAGCGCTTGTTTGAAAGATTGGTATGAAAAATACTTGAAGAAAGTGGTGAATCTCACGCTTGATGCCAAACACCAAGGGGATGAAATCTGGGCGATTGGTGGAGGCTGTCTGTTACCAGGATTTAAAAAATTGTTAGAAAAGAATGGCTTCAAAATCCTGGACAACCCGGTGGAAGCCAATGTCTTTGGGCTTCTAGAAATGGCAAAAACCATCAGCAGTAAGAATCCAGCATCTACATCTCTTAAGTTATAACAATGGCAGACAAACTTGACTTAACCCCAGAAAAAGTTCGGATCAAAGATAGCTACCGAGAGCGGATATTTGCCGAATCACAGCAACTAGGCAAGAGTTACCTAGAGACGCTTTACTTTATTATTGATTGTTATTTTGCTTTCAGGAAGGGTACATTTCCCACACAACAAGTAGCTTTCATGCCGATTAATACTGAAGATAACAAACTCTCTTCAAGGACTGCAACTCCATTTGCACAGGAGGAAGAAGAAGATTCTGATGGAGAAACATTCAGCCTTGATTTTGATTTGTAACCGTCAAATGAAATTGGCAACGGTAAAGAAGGGGAATTAGCCTTAAAGGTGGAAAGGGGAATGGCACGCTTGTTTTGCGTAAATTCCTGGTCTTCCTGGATGAAAGGGTATAGGGTATAGCGTGTGGGGCGTAGGAAAGGAAGAAGATGTTGTCCTATTTGATGCACTAAAATTCAATTTTCTTAACACTACATCCAACGCCTACCCCCAACAAGATAGCCCTTTGCGACTGTAACCGATATCTTGTAATCTATTGGATTCATTCACTCTTTCGTTCAAAATTCATTCTAAATTTTGGCTCCTGACTTCTGAATTCTGTTTCGATAAATATTTAACTGAAGCTGGAATCAAAAAAATTCAATCGATTCCTGGTAATCTTGGAGCGCAAGTATTTCGTCGTACTAATGGCACAATTACAGAGTTCACTGTCATCTCTTATTGGGAGTCACGCAATGCTATTCGTGCCTTTGCTGGAAATGACATAGAACAAGTACACCCTCTGCCCAAAGATAACCCGCATTTCTCACAAGCTTGAGATCAGATGTGCAGAGGGGCAGAGGGGCAGAGGGGCAGAGGGGATTGAACAAGGCACATTGAACTCTCCTCTGCTCCCCTGCTCCCCTGCTCCCCTGCTCCCCTGCTCCCCTGCTCAAGAGCACAAGGTTTTGAGAGATGTGGTGAGAAATCCGGGATAACCAGTATCTGATTGAACCTGAAACCAAGGTTAAACATTTTGATGTCTTGCTAGATCAGCGTCAATAATAATTAACTTGATTTTTAATTTACCAATTTCTCTGAATCCAGTTAATTATTATATCCTTAAAACTTAAATAAATAATTAATAATCACAGGAGAAACTGCTCAAATTGAATAAGCGGATCTAATCGCCAACCTTGCATAATTAATATGATGCCACACAAAAATAGACAAATTGGTGCTAATACTTCTTGGATAATGTAAATTGTTAAAATAGGAATTGTTAATGTATTTTTTCTTTGACTTAACCAGCCGAGCATTAAAGTTACATAGATAATTGCTAAAACTATAGGAATCCGATTTGATTCCTGAAAAAATCTAAGTATGTGTAGGATGTGTTAGGCGTAAGCCGTAACGCACCAAAAGCTTTGGGGAAGGTGCGTTAAGCAACGCTTTCACACCCTACGTGTATTTCAAAAATCAAATAGGAGTCCTATAGATAAAGAGTTCCAATTAATTTGATTTCAATTAATCCAGTTGATCTAACTCCAAAATTAACTTGAGCTAAAGTGAACATTTCTGAAAAATCCTAATTCTTTATCAAGTTTTAGACTTGCACTACTGAATGTTTTTTATTTTTCGCACCCAATTCCATCTCCATCTCTGTCGAAACCATGAGGGTCAGGTGGCAATACTCTAAACCTTCTTTGGGTAACATCTGAGCAATCTAAGTCTGGTGAATTCTTTGGAATACAAAGAGGTCAATAGTATTATTTAACGGTATTTACTATCGATAAACTGGGGACAACATTAAATGCAATAAATATTTTAAGCGATGTCTACCACGAGCTACGCCTATGCTTGATTAAACGCCTTTGCGGAACATGATAGCCATACCACAATGAAGACTTAGCCAATAGCCGAAAATAGCGTAAAAAAGAAATTTATAAGAGGTCAATGCTTTCACTATTTGGAGCGGCTCAACAAGAACGTCCAATGAGCCATCAAAGAGACTCACGTAAGCGTTCCAAGCTCGAACATTAAAGCCGAACCTGCGTGTATCGCCATATCTGCGCTCGTAGAAATCTACAAGCTCCCATCTCTGACTAGTGCCTAAAAATTCGAGGATTTCATGCGTGTATATATGAAGGTGGTGTGCGATTCGTTGCTTAGTGAATCACGGTAGTCAGTCCGCACATAACTAAGCCAGCCCGACAGCAGATTACTGTCACTAAAGGCTGAACTCTCGGTCAGATGCAAGTGTAAGCCTTGCCATTCAGACTCAGAATTGACTCCTTATCTGCCCACACCGAACAAGCTCGGTTCTTGTAGAGTGAAGCTGGGAACAGGGCGCAATCAGACGACCGTTGCGGGTTGACACTGGCGCTAATAGGGAGTTCCTATGATGAAACAGAGCCTCAAAAAGTGACCCATCGTAGAGCAGGGCGCAACACTAAAATCCCTGACTTCGTTGGAGCCAATTCCCGCCGTAATATCGCCAATAACGGCAAGAGTCTAGGGAATCCAACGGTCAAATTGGCTACATCTAACGGAACAATCAATCTCTCCGAGGGAACGAATAAAAACGATTTGTGAGTCCTGGGGCTTTCGTTCCCCAAGTAGGCTAGACGAGAAGCGGAACTCTCACAATTCGGGTAGGACAGACCGTAATTGGTCTGAGGTGTTCAGAAAATACAAACTCTAGAAGAGAAAATGATTAGACACAGTAGACATACTAGTGAATCTTGGAAAGCCTTACCGTGGAAGAAATTCCGCCGAAATCTTTTCCGCCTTCAAAAGCGCGTATTTAAAGCGGTTCAAGTTGGAGACAAACGGAAAGCTAGGTTTCTCCAAAAGCTTATTTTTAAATCCACCTCGGCTCGATTTCTTGCAATTAGACTTGTATCTCAGCTAAACGCTGGTAAAAAAACGGCGGGTATTGATGGTAAGAAATCCCTGTCATTTGAGGAACGCTTCAACCTTGAAGAATTACTGAAAATGAATAGTGGAAATTGGAAGCATCAAGGACTAAGGGAAATCCCCATCCCCAAAAAGGACGGGACTACCAGAATGCTTAAAATACCAACCATAGCGGATAGAGCTTGGCAATGCCTTGCAAAATATGCACTAGAACCAGCACACGAAGCCACTTTCCACGCCAGGAGCTACGGGTTCAGAACAGGGCGCTCTGCTCACGATGCACAACGGTACATCTACAATAACCTACGCTCTTCCTGCAATGGAACAGAGAAACGAGTTATAGAACTCGATATCGAAAAATGCTTCGATAGGATTAACCACTCAGCAATAATGGACGAACTCATCGCCCCCAAAGGCTTAAAACTCGGAATATACCGATGCCTCAAGGCAGGAGTAAACCCAGAATTCCCCGAACAGGGTACACCTCAAGGGGGAGTAGTCAGCCCACTATTAGCAAACATCGCACTCAACGGGGTTGAAAGTATCCACAGATACAGAGCCAACGGGCAAATCAACGAGCCATCAATCCGATACGCGGATGACATGGTTATTATACTCCGACCCGAAGATAATGCGATAGAGATACTTGAGAAAATCAGCGAGTTCCTCCGCAAACGCGGAATGAATGTAAGCCAAAAGAAAACCAAAGTTACCGCCGCGACAGATGGGTTTGATTTCCTCGGCTGGCACTTTAAAGTCCAGAAAAACGGAAAGTTTAGAAGCATTCCCTCAGTGGACAACTTCAAAGCATTCCGTAAGAAAGTAAAACACATCGTCAACAACTCGAATTATGGTGCTACCACAAAGGCTGAGAAATTAGCCCCGGTAGTAAGAGGTTGGAGAAATTACCATAAGTTCTGCAAGATGGACGGGTCTAGAAACTCGTTATACCACATCAAAAAAAGAGCTTATACGGTATTCAACAAGGAAGCCAAGAAAAATCGCTACGCTAGCAAGAAATTACTAGACAAAGCATTCCCAGCAGTTTCCTACTCCGAAAGTAGCCACGTCATGGTTAAAGGAACAAAATCCCCCTATGACGGAGATACAGCCTACTGGAGCGAACGCAAAAGTAAGCTCTATGACGGCGAAACTTCTTTTGCTCTTAAGAAGCAAAACCATAGATGTGCCTCTTGCGGCTTAAAGTTCATCGATGAGGAACGGATTCATCTGCATCACATCGACGAAAATCACGCCAACTGGAAGAAAAATAATCTGGAAGCAATTCACGAGAGTTGCCACGATTACAAGCACATGAGCAAAAGCGAAAGCTGAGAAGCTGAGAACATCGGGAGCCGTGTACACGGAAACGGGTACGCACGGATCTAACTGAGAGGTGCGGGGAATAATATCCCCCATCGACTCAACCAGGGGACATGCACAGGGTTATAATGATCGGGTAAGTCGGGTCGGTTTAGGTCAATATTAGCAGCGTTAGGTGTAGTGATTAGAATATAACCCTTAGAAGATAGCAGGCTGTTTAATTGGCTTAATAATGCATTAGGGTCTTCAACGTGTTCGATGACCTCATGGAGCAAAATGTAATCAAATTGCCCATGCCCAAGAACTGCCGGATTGCCGAAGCTATCCTCTGATGCATAAGGATCATAACCGTAGGAGTTGGTAAAGCCGCGTTCCCGAAAATATTGTACAAACAGACCGTTGCCACCACAGCCATAATCGAGCAAAGAGTGAGTTTTAGAAAACCCATGTTTAGTCAACTGACGATATACATTGCTACACAAAGATCGATATCCCTGTGTTAATTTAGCTTGAGAAAGAGGGTATTTTGCATAGTAATGGTCGAGATCCACCCTATCTAGACAATGAATCGTCTTACAGTGCGGACATCTCCAAACCTTGAACTTTTCGCCTATAAAGGCTCTAACATTACAAGGGAACGTAAAAAATGCAGATTTATCATTTGCATCAAGATGATAATGACAAATCACGCATTCAAGGCGTTGCTTGTTTGTATTAACTTGTTTCGGTTGCAATTGCATGAGAATTTATCTAAACCTCATCCAGCTTGAAAACTGGAGTTTTCTAGAAAACATATTACTGTGAATAAGTGGGTACAAAGGATGAAACAGGAATATTTAAAGTAGAATGCGTAGGCGCAGCCAGCCTTTTCTACGAGACGCTCTGCGCGTTTGGCATTGCTGAAATGAAAGTACCTCCGTGTCAGCTTTCAAGAAGAATTGCTCCTATGAGGGTGGCTAAAACACGTAAGTTCGGGTGTAATCCCTGAATTATCTCACTTTTGAACAGATTTTCAACATAGCGATGCCTACGGCGGGCTACGCCTACGCACTTTGTCCCAATAGCTGCTGAAGATTGCACTCAGAATTTATCAGGAAAGGCAGAGGGCAGGAGGCAGAAGGCAGAAGGAAATTCTGGTTCCTGCCCTTTGCCACGACCGAAGGGAGTAAGGGTTTAAGACCCCCACCAAATTAAAAATTTGGTGGCCCCAATTTAGGAGGGGTTTGAATCCCCTTCTAAATTGAACCTTCTGACTTGAAAATACTCCTTCGATGAGTATCTATATAGATCCGTCTCACATCACATTTTCATTCATGGTGATGAAATTTTTTCATTGGGACTGCCCTCTGCCTTCTGCCTTCTGCCTTCTTCAACGGGGGAAGCTCATGAACAACCAACCGAATCACAAAAATTTTAGCCCACAAGAAACGCCATGTCCGATCTGCGGGTCACAAAATTTTGTTTGGGGTCGTACCGTTGGAGAATCAGTAAGTCAGTGGGTATATTTCCGTGCTGATGGGGCTGGGTGGGGAGGAGGCGAAAAGCTGCGGGCGCGTAAATGTAGAGATTGTAACAATGTTCAACTGTTTTCGTATGAGTAACCACCAGTGAGTAATAAGTAATTAAACAAAATTAATTACACAAATGAATATATAATATACTCTCAGAATATTTTGGATAATAATTAGAGTTAAAATGATTTTTTTGAGAGAAATCAATCCTCTTTCTTTGAAACTACTGGAGCGAATATATCGCCAAAGCAGATATCATCAGGTGCGCCAAAGAGCACATTTCTTAATTTTAGCTAATCAAGGAGTAGAGTTACAAGAATTAATGAAAATATTTAATGTTAGTTATAAGACTATCTATAACTGGATAAATCGTTGGGAATCATCAGGGATGGTTGGACTTTATAATAAACTAGGAAGAGGTAGAAAACGAATATTTAAACCAGAACAAGAAGCAAAAATTAGAGAGTGGGCGAAACTTGAACCAAGACAATTAAAAAAGACGCTACAAAAAATTAAATCAGAATGGGATATTGAAGTTAGCACTGAAACTATTAAAAGAATATTAAGAAATTTTTATATGACTTGGCATCGAATGCGACGAGATGTTGGAGGAGAGCCAGATCCTATAGAATACAAGGAAAAATCTGCACAGTTAACAGAGTTTAAACGATTAGAAGACGAAGGTAAAATTAACTTATATTACTTAGACGAAACCGGATTTTGTTTAATTCCTTCTGTTCCTTATGGATGGCAAGATATCGGAGAGTACTTAACTATTACTAGTCGCCGTAGTGCGCGCCTAAATGTTTTAGGAATCATGAATCGAAATAATCACCTTGAAGCTTATGTCTCTTTTCAAAGTATCAATTCAGATGTGATTATTGCTTGCATTGATACTTTCTTTCCCCAAGTAGATAAACCGACGGTAATTGTTGTTGATCAATCCTCTATTCATACCAGTGATATGATTATTGATAAAGTTGAAGAATGGCAAGAACGTGGCATTACCATCTTTCAATTACCTTCCTATTCACCAGAGCTAAATTTGATTGAAATTTTGTGGCGGTTTATTAAGTATCAATGGCTCGAAATAGATGCTTACAAAAATTGGCAAACCTTTGTCGCATCTGTCGAAAATATTCTCCGAGAATTTGGTAAAAACTATGTAATTAATTTTGTTTAGCTACTTACCATGCTTTGGAGCATTAAACTCAAGTCGCAAGTGACTTTTTCGCAGTCGCAAGTAAGTTTTGTAATGGGGATTTAGACCCCGCAAACACATACTTGCGGCTTGATAGAAGCCTGGGACTTAAACCCACCGAGTGAGAGTTCTTCACTTGCGAAAAAGCAACTTTGTTAAACCAATTCGCAAGCTTCAATTCTTGGTGTTGGGTAACTGCCATACTTGGGCTAAGTCAGCAATATCTATCATTTACTAATAGTATCCTGTAATATATAACCCTTGTCGCTTATCCAGTTTTTTTTGCTGCATCAAACAGTTTTGGTGGCGATATCTTTTTATGTAGTGCAATGGGATTTTGGCAGAATCGCAAAATTTTTAATTATTAGTACAGCAACCGTTATGGTAACAAATACTTTGTATGAAATGTTTATAAAACGTCTCAACATTGTCCGATTTATCTTTGGGCTAAAGCCGAACGACATCAACAAGTAGAATAGAGATAACGATAAAAACACTAAATCGGTATGTCTCAAGTTTCTATTATCATTCCTACTTTAAATGAAGCAACTAACTTAGGGCGGACATTGCGCCAACTGACTTTACTTAATCCTCCTCCTGACGAGGTGATAGTGGTAGACGGTGGCAGCCAAGATCAGACGGTGACAGTTGCAAAACGAATTTTTGAGTCATTTAATCAAACTTTGAATGTACAATTTCTTTTATCTCAACAACCAGGGCGTTCTCTTCAGATGAACTATGGAGCATCAGCAGCAACTGGAGATATTATTTGCTTTCTTCATGCAGATACTTGGGTTCCAGATGATCTAATTATCGTCATCAACAAGACTCTGGCAGAACCTACCGTTGCCTGTGGCGGGTTCATTTCTCTGATGTCAGGTTCTCAAACAACTCGTTGGGGTATCTCTCTACATAATTATTTAAAAACTTATTACGCACCACTGTTATTTAAGCCTCACCTATTTTTCCGAGGATTGCGTCTGTTATTTGGAGATCAAGTAATGTTCTGTCGTCGGATTGATTTTTGGGATTGTGGCGGATTTGATGAGGCATTGCCGATTATGGAGGATGGAGATTTATGTCTAAAGTTAGTTAAAAAAGGACGTATTTATCTGGTAAATCGGATTGTTCATTCCTCAGATCGTCGCGTAGCCAAATGGGGTAGCTTCAAAGCAACTGCAATTTACCTCTATATTGGCTTTTTGTGGGGGATTGGCGTTAATGCAAATTATCTTAAACAGTTTTATCAAGATATTCGCTGATTTAAGCTCCAGTCATAGTGAAGATAGGATATCCGCGTTGAGGCATTAAGGGGATAGTCCAGGGCGAACGCATCTTATTTCCTAATAAAAACTAAGAAAGATTACAAAATGACATAGATAATTGTAAAAATTCATGGAATGATAAGCAAAGTAAATCAAACTTGTTCGGTAAATATCAATTAATTTATTTTCATCTGAATGAGCAATTCATGAATAAGAAAAAAATTCACTTAAGGGGTATATAAAACTATATTTATCTAGAAAATTGATAAATCTTTTATATGAAATATTCAACTCAAGTTTTGATGTACTATATTAAGCTAAGGCTAAAACTCTTAGTAAATAGTCATTATCCATCGCTGCAAGGAACTGTTTATTTTTAATTCCTCGTTTTACACGCTTCTCTTTACCTAAAAGGTTTACTGCTATTTGCCTTATAATTGCAAAATTTTGCGGTGCATTGTCTTTTCTAATCTTGCAATCATCTTCTCTTAAAGCAACGTCTAATATCCAGTGTAATGAATTCTCAATACCCCAATGGCTGCGAACAGAATTACCAAACTTTTCAGCATTTCCCTGAAGACTAGTTATAAAATAACGAGTTTCAACCTCTGTTTTACCGTCTACTTTTCGTACAGACTCTACCATCCCAATGCTATTAAAGTTTGACCAAACTGATTCTGGGTCAAGTTGTTTTTGAATCTCAGATAACATCAGATAATGCCTAACCTCCTCACGACCATGCCCCTTATCTTCTGTTTTATATGTACTATGCTCAATTCCTTCAAACCCTTTGCTTATCGCTATTCTAAATAATGATTCAACTGACTCATAAAGGTTATTTTGATTCTTTTTTAAGGTAATTACATAATCTGCTGATTGCTGTGTAATTAACTTCACAATCTCTTTCTGGCAGCCAATTGCATCAATTGTCACGATACATCCAGCTAAGTCTAATATCTTTAATAATTTTGGAATTGCCGTGATTTCATTTGAGTTCTCATCTACCTTCACCTGTCCCAAAACTAATTTATTTGTAGTTGCCCATGCACTTACCATTTGAATTGCGCTCTGGTCACTATTTTGATTACTTGAACCACATAAAGTTTTCCCGTCAATTGCAACAACCTCACCATCAGTTATTTTGTGTACTGATTTCACCCAGTTTACAAAACATGACTGAAATTCCTGCGGATTAATTAGAGCAAATACGCGTGCAAAGGTATCGTGTGATGGTATCCCATTTGGTAGTTCCAAAAACGTTTTCAGCCATTCATACTTCGTGCAGCCATACAGTTCAATTGCTACCCAGCTATCTGCTCCACAGATTACTGCACAAATGGCGATAGTCAAAATATCAATTAACTTGTGTCGCTTCGTGCGATCTATTCGTGGATCTGACATTACGGCAAAATGGTCAGCAATAGTAATTTTGGGCTTGAGCTTCACGTCAAACGGGACTTTACTCTACTTTTACTACGACTTTACCATCAATGAGCGATCGTTCAAGCTCCCTGACACACGCGATCGCTGTCTTTGTAAACTCTTAGTATATATGTACTGTATTTAGATGCGTTCGCCCTGGGGGATAGTCTGTTTTCAAATAGGAGCGAATGTATTCGGGAACGGAGGGTGCAACCTTTAAAAAATCCTGACGATACCACTTTAAGATTTTATTACAGTAAAGTGTTTTGCTCTGGATATCATAACGGACTTTTTCAGGGTTATTTATGAAACGACGTGCATCTTCATCTAATTGCTGACTGACTTGTGACCCAAAGTAGGCTCCCGAACGTAGTAAAGGACAACCAACCGAAGCACAGACTATCGCAAAATGAATTCGTGGCTCCTGCAATTTGTCCCGTAGAATAGAGTTCTCAATTTTAGCTAAACTATAACTTTCCCCAAACATATAATAAGCGCGACGTTGGAAGAACCACAAAAAAGCTAGCCAGTTGGGAATCCCTAAAATTCGCGGACGAATCGATTCTATTGGGTATCTCTCCAAAATTGTCGAAATGGTGAACGCATTGTAAAGGTTGATCCACAATGCCAATTGTTCGAGATTATTGCTATTAGATTTCAAAGCCAGATTTTTTTGGCTGGCTAACCAATCTGCAATTGCTTGGGGTTGCTCTTTTTTCCAAGCTACATAGTCTACACGACCGCGCTTATCAACATACTGACGCAACAATCTGTCCCAAGGTTCAAAATCAATCATTATCGTCCTAGTTGATGTGTTAGCTGTTATTTGAACCTATTGGGCGACTACCGTCTATCTCTAGAGTATCTGAAGATAGAAAATTACTTTTAGCGTAAGGACGTTGACCGTCTATATCAATAACAGCTTCAACCTCTAAATCGCTAGGGTCAATTGGACGCTTACCGTCTACAGTTAGCATCTCATGTTTTTGAAAAGCGCTCTTCCCGATCGGGCGTTGACCATCTATATTAATTGTTTTATCATAATCGGTTTCATTTTTCCCAATTGGTCGCTCACCATCTATATTAATTGTTTCTTTAATTTCAATATTACTTGGATCGACTGGACGCTGACCATCTATATTAATTGTTTTATTTGTCTGTATCAGTTCCTTAGATGATGAATCTATATCAGTTTCATCCTCTATTTCCTGCTGAGCCAATTTATTTTTAGTACTATCAACTTCCTTTGTGTTATCCATATTTGCCATCCTGATTCTAAGATTATTTAGCTACTACCAATATCACCTGAAGAATTGTATCTTTTGACACAAAATATACTGGAAATTAGCTAGAAAGCAGAAAGATTATGATTTCTTTTGCAATTCTTTTGTCTAATCTAAATAGAGTACTAATGTAGGAATAAAAAATCCTCTATCACAGCACATAATGCATCTATGACTTAAGAGGGATTTGTCGTCTCTCAAGAAACATACAGCAGGAGAGAAATGGGGTTTTCTTACAGAGGCTACGCTTTGCTTTAAGAGTGATGTCTACGACGGGCTGTCCGGTGTCGCTACTTCCTCTATTCCCAGATTCCCGCTCATCAGCAGCTCATCCCAGCAACCATGTTCTGTGATCCACTAAGGAAAAAGCTCAAAGTCGCGGATGATGTCTGTAATACACTCGCTTGTACTGACTTTTAACTTTTGTAATGCCAACTTCAAGATTATTCGTTTTTTGCGTAAAGTACGAAACTTGAGGTGAATAGTATTATATAACGGTATTTACTATGGATAAACCGGGGACAACGCTAGTTGTCTCCTATATAATTTACTTCTATCAAAAACTGCTCTAGCTTCCGTCTAGGGCAGTTTTTGATTGCACGGTAGAAGCCAGATTCACAACTGCATCTAATGGTGAAGCATATAACAGTATAGGACTTACGCACTTAACTTAGATATTGAAACTAAGCATGAAAAATAGCATAACAACCCATGCTCAATTACAAAATTCACAAAAAATGGTTAATTTTGGTGACACTAGCTTTGATATCTGCCTTGTTGCTGGCGATCGCTTCTTCTGCCTCAAGTATTTATTTATATGGCAGCAGTGCTAATAATATCAAGGCAGATGCAGCAATTGTTTTAGGAGCGGCAGTTTGGGGAGAAGAACCATCTCCTGTTTTCAGAGAGCGAATTAACCACGCCATCAACTTATATAAAAATGGATCTGTTAAAACAATCATTTTTACTGGCGGAGTTGGCGAGAGTAATGAACCACCTGAAGCTATAGTTGGAAAAAATTATGCACTCGCGCAACAGGTAAAAGCTGCTGATATTCTCACTGAAACTCAATCTCGCACAACTCACCAGAACCTCAAAAATGCTTTGGAAGTAGCGAATGCTCACCAATTAACCAAGTTTCTGATTGTTAGCGATCCATTGCACATGAAGCGATCTGTATTGATGGCACGGGGCTTAGGAATGGATGCACATTCGTCTCCTACACCTACTACCCGCTATCGCAGTTTTCACAGTCAAATGGAGTTTTTGAGCCGAGAAACTTATTTTTACTTTGTCTACTTAGTGTTTCAAATCTAGCATCTAACTTAATAATTATTTGGTGCAGCAATTTCATACGGTACAGCAAGGTTTTGAAGCCCTTTTTAAAGTCTTAAAATAATTAACAATATTTGGCTACGGTGTTTTGAAAATACTAGACAGCAACTTGAATCAAGCTAGTATTCTCCTCAAGAATATTTATTTAATTTTGAGATAGTATTTTAGCTTTAGCAGCTTTTTAAGTAATAGTAGTGACTGCACATCGTTGAATAGCGTTAACTCTAGCGCTCCGATGGGGATTTTTCCAAAAATCGTGAATTCATACGCAGGTGGTCGAATGCAAACATTTTTTCTCAACATTCCCGCTTTTATCAACCCTGGAGTAACTAAGCACGAACTAATAGGGGAATTTTTGGCTCCGTACTCCTTCCAGAGCAGTTTTAACTGTGCCAAATCCTTGCCAGATAATTGCAGGACTTACGCACAGGTAACGGAAAACGAACCACAGAGGACGCAGAGAACACAGAGGAATAAGAGTTAGAGAGGTTTTTTTGCGTAAGTCCTAAATTGAATATTGAAATTGTCATAAAGTGGGAGAGTAGGGAATTTTCGGTTAGCTATCGGGCGACAAGTTTCTCCATGATGAGCAAAATGATGCTCTTTCATCTTGCCTTTTTTAGCAGTTAACTCCCCATGACAGTAAGGACACTTAAGTAAAGTCTTACCTCTTGTGATATCTTCAATACATATCAAGATACCTTCTTCATTTACACCATATTTCAGCCACATTGCCACACCATTATTGAATAGTTAAAGTTGCTCCTACAAGTGTGCTTCAACTTTTCAAAAATGTATCTATCTTTTGGGCGAGTGTAATGTTGATACCAGCCTTAACCACATCTAATGCAGTCAGGTTTCTTATTTGGTATTGGGATACTAAAACGTTACCACTCTTGATTCCTTGTGCTTTTAGGTCATCTTGATAAGCTAGAAAGCAGCATTGAAGGGTTTAAGGTAGCAGAGTCTTATTTTTTATTAGTCTCAGCCTCCTGCACTCAGGTCACCTGAGTGGTTGATTTTTGACGGGAGCAATGCGATTTTGTGAGATGACCCCACCTGGAGAGCGATCGCTAATAAACTCTTACGTATATATTTAGTATTTTATACAAAAGTTGCAGCAATATTGCTTAGAAGATACAACCTGCTACCAAAAACAAAGTTTCTGTACATTGTTGCTACTAGAAAAAAAGGTAAAATTTCCTTTCAGGAATAGTTTTGAAATAGGAAGTATCTACCTTTATGAAAAAAAATATATCTGCAAATTTAAATTTTGCCGATTCATTATCAGATTTTCAAAAGGATGTGACTAACCTTTTAGATTTGAAAAATATCGAGGAGTGGTCTGGAAAAATAGTTAAAGAAAGAGAAGAAAAAATTAGACAGGCTGCCTTAGTTTTAGCGGGTCAATGTATCGCCATATTATTGCATAAGCTTTCTCAATCAGAGTCGGCTCATCAAACAGCAATTAATCAAACCAAAGGATGGTGGCATACCGACACACAAAGACACGGTTATACGAAGAGGGAAATATTAACAGTAGGTAATGTTGTAGTAAATCTTAAATTACCATACGTTGTTCAAAAAAGAGAAAAGAAAGCGAAGAATAAATCTACTAATGTTGGATTCTGCCCCTTGCTAAAATGGTTAGGAATGTCAGAAGGCTTGACCCCATTAGTTTGGTCAGATATTACAAAATATGGTGCCATAGCTAGTTCTTTTGAAGCCGCACATACAATCCTGGGTGATTGGGGAATTAATATTAGTCTTAAACGAATTGAACGATTGACATATAAATTTGGTCAAATCAGCATTGATTTACGTCAAACTAAAATATCTAACTTGCAACAAGGTAAATTACCTGGTGGGAATATACTTAAAGACCAGAGAGTTGTGATTGCTGTAGATGGTGGCAGGAGTAGAATTAGGATTAATAAAAAAGGTAGAAAAAATCTCAAAACAAACAAGCACGGCTTTACAGGGGAATGGGTTGAGCCAAAATTATTAACAATTTATGTGGTTGATGAACAGGGTAAAAAAGTTAAAAATGGCGAAATAAACATTGTAAATGATGGCACTTATGAAGACTATAAAGGCTTTTTGCCAATTTTAGAAATGCATCTGATTAGTTTGGGAATTAGTCAAGCAAAACAAGTTTTATTAGTTGCTGACGGTGCTGAATGGATTTGGAAGCATATTCCCCCTCTTTTAAAGAAATTGAAATCTCCCGATGCGACTTATCAATTATTTGATTTTTACCATGTTACTGAACGGCTACAGAAATTTGCTGATGTAGCGTTTAGTGATGATAAGGAGCGGAATAATTGGTTTAAAAAAGCACGGAGAACTTTAAAAAAAAGTAATGCCATGACCATAATTAGGCAGATGGATGAATTTATATCTGAAGCTACGGGAGAGCGTTGTAAAACTATGGTCACACAGAGAAATTACCTTTTACGTGCCTATCGTGAAAGGCGTTTAAATTACGCTAAGATACTAGACCAAAAACTACCAATAGGTAGTGGAGCAATTGAGAGTTTAATTCGTCAAGTTGTCAACTTAAGAATCAAGGGTAACAGTAAATTTTGGTTGAAAGAAAATGCAGAAATTATCTTACATCTGCGTTGTCAATGGATGGCTGGAAGTTGGGATAATTTTTGTGGTTCTATCTTTAATTCTTTTATCAAACCCCAAGCTGCTTGATAAATTTTATACTTTAATCTTGCCTTTAATTTACTTTTTGACATAATTCATACTAAGTATGAAAGGCTGATTGCAGATATTTTTATAAAAAATCGTCAAATGACTTGCTATTAATCTTTTTGAGATATTTCATCAAGATGAATTTTTGTGCAAACCAGTATTTTATTTGCAAATAAAATCACCTTGTACCTAAATATAATTTTTAGCGATGGCTACGCCCGCCGCAGGCATCGCTTGTTTTTGACCAGACCTCACAAAATCGCATTGCTCCCGTTGATAGTTTAGTAACAATGCCCAAAAATTCATCCCGCGCTTCCCGAAGGGACAGACGTGGGGCAACTTTAAGTTAAAGCTAAAAATTTCATCTCAATTTCATCTTCATTTGGGAGAGTAGGTAAAGTACTTGATCTTTAAACTTACTTAGCTGCACAGCAAGCAGACATCCCTTAAAACGTTTAAAAATGCTTGATTATATTGTTAAATGGTCGATCGCTCAACGCTGGCTAATAGTTATTGCTTCCATCCTCATATCTGTTTGGGGCTTTCTCGTCCTTACGCAAATGCCACTGGATGTATTTCCCAACTTTGCCCCGCCCCAGGTCGAAATTATGACCGAAGCCCCAGGACTTGCAGCAGAAGAAGTTGAGTCCCTAGTCACCCGACCAATAGAAAGTGCCATCAACGGTACCCCTGGACTGGAAGCATTACGTTCTTCCTCGGCTGTAGGTCTTTCTGCTGTGAGAGCGACTTTTAGCTCGGATACAGAAATTTATCGCGCTCGCCAATTGGTGACAGAACGGTTACAACAAGCACGCAGTCAACTACCGCAAGGTGTAGAAGATCCAGAGGTTCTTCCCGTCAGTTCGCCTTTAGGATGGACTGTCAAATACGCCTTTACCTCCGAAAACACTTCAATAATGGAGGTATGGCGGATTGTCAACTGGCAAGTGAAGAATCGGCTGCTGGCTGTCCCTGGTGTAAGTAATATTGTTGTATTTGGTGGGGATGAGCGTCAGTATCAAGTGTTGGTTAACCCTGATAAGCTGAAAGCGTTTAATGTTTCGCTTGATGATGTCACCAAAGCAGCACAAGCATCCAACACCAATGCACCAGGGGGATTTTTAATTACTCCTGACCAAGAGACATTGGTGCGAGGGGTAGGGCGGATTGAATCTATTGAGCAGTTGAAAAAATCAGTAATTAAAGCCAAAAATGGCACGCCAGTACTATTGGAACAGGTGGCGGATGTACAAATTGGTGCAGCACTCAAACGCGGCGATGGCAGTTTTGCGGGTAAAAAAGCGGTAATTTTGACAGTCAACAAACAGCCAACAGCAGATACGCCAAAAGTAACGAAGGCAGTTGAGGCAGCAATCGAGGAAATTCAAGCCGGTCTGCCTAAAGATGTCAAAATTACAACTACTTTCCGTCAGGAAGATTTTATCGAAGCCTCGATCGAAAACGTCGAAGAAGCTTTGCGTGATGGTACTATCATCGTTTCCGTCATCCTGATTCTGTTTTTGATGAATTGGCGCACGGTAATCATTAGTTTGAGCGCCTTACCCGTGTCCTTATTATTAGGAATGATGATTCTGAACTGGACAGGACAAGGCATTAACACCATGACTTTGGGCGGACTGGTGGTGGCTATTGGTTCAGTAGTGGATGATGCCATTGTAGATATGGAAAACGTCTATCGCCGCTTGCGGGAAAACCAACTAGCGGGTAATCCCATTCCACCCCTGCAAGTAGTCTTCAATGGTTCAGTTGAGGTGCGGGTTAGCGTCCTCTTCGCCACAATTATTATTGCAGTTGTCTTTGCACCGATTTTCGCCCTCTCTGGTGTGGAAGGTCGAATTTTTGCACCAATGGGTTTAGCCTATCTGCTGTCAATTGCTGCTTCCACCTTAGTAGCGCTGACATTAACCCCAGCAATGTGCGCCCTGTTGTTAACGAATACAAGATTACCCAGTACAGAAACTTGGTTAGAAAAACAAACCCATAAACTTTACCGTCCAGCTTTGAAATTTTCTATGCGCCGCCCCAAAATTGTTTTGGGAATGGCAATGGCTGGCTTTGTGGCTTCATTGGTAATTATGCTGGGTTTAGGGCAAGTTTTTTTACCAGAATTCCAAGACCGCTCTTTGGTGATCGCCGCAGTTTTAATGCCTGGTCAATCTCTGGATGCGACTAATCAAGTAGGCATAGCGATCGAAGAAGCCCTGAAAAAAAATCCTGGGGTTGAAACGGCTCAATTGCGCTCTGGACGGGCTGTGGGGGATACTGAGGTGGCTGGTGTAAACGGGGCGGAAATAGATGTCCAACTCAGCGAGGAGGGGGCAAAAGACCGAGAAGAAACAATTGAAACGATTCGTAAAGAATTTGAAAAAATTCCCGGAGTCGTTCCCAATATCGGCGGGTTTATTTCGCACCGGATGGATGAGGTACTCTCAGGTGTACGGAGTGCGATCGCTGTGAAAATTTTTGGCCCCGATTTGGAACAACTCCGCACTCTTGGTCAACAAGTACAATCAGCTATGGGCCAGGTTTCGGGTCTAGTAGATTTGCAACTTGAACCGCAAGTACCGATTAAACAGGTACAAATTCAATTCGACCGCGATGCAGCAGCCCGCTATGGTTTAACTATTGGCGAATTATCAGAGGTAGTAGAAACTGCACTGAATGGGCGAGTCGTTTCCCAAGTATTAGAGCAACAACAAACCTTTGATATGGTGGTTTGGTTGCAAGAAAAATACCGTAACAATATTGAAATTATCGGTAATTTGCTAGTTGATACACCCAACGGACAAAAAATTCCCTTAGCCCAAGTCGCAAAAATCAACTATGGTACAGGCCCCAATACCATCAACCGCGAAAACGTCTCCCGCTATATTGTCGTATCTAGCAACGTGGCTGGACGAGATTTAGGTTCTGTAATTAAGGATATTCGGGAGAGAGTTAAGCAACAGGTGCAATTACCCGCTGGATATTTTATTGAATACGGTGGTCAATTTGAAGCGCAAGAGGGAGCGACGAAAACTTTAATTTCGGCTGGGGGATTAGCATTTGTGGCGATCGCACTCATCCTTTACTTTGCTGTTAAATCAATTCCTGCAACCATGATGATTTTAATTAATTTGCCTTTGGCATTAATTGGTGGTGTGATTTCCATAGCCTTGACAAGTGGCATCATTTCCGTAGCTTCAATGGTAGGATTTATTACTCTATTTGGTGTAGCAGCACGTAATGGACTTTTGTTGGTTGAGAACTACAATGCCAGATTGGCAGAAGGACAACCTTTACCGCAGGTTTTGATGGAAGGTTCAATGGAACGCTTAGTTGCTATTTTAATGACAGCATTAGCATCTGCTCTTGGTATGGTACCTTTGGTAATTGGTAGTGGTGCAGGCAAAGAAATTCTTCAGCCACTAGCCGTTGTAGTATTAGGTGGATTGTTTACCTCTACTGCTTTAACCCTGTTAGTACTTCCAGCTTCCTATGTGCAGTTTAGGAAATTTTTGGTGCCGAGAAAGACCACACCAATACAAGATATTGAAGTTACCCAAGGTTCGACTGCATGAGGTAAAAACCTCATATTTTCTGGGGCTGATAACGCCGTACCCTTTACCTGCTCCTTGTTAACTGGTTTATACCATTTCACTTTCAGGTTGCTACAAATGGGCAGCAAGGGAGCAGGCGGCAAGGGAGGAATGATTTGTAGCTGTAATGCGTGTAAATTGGTATTTAAGACTATTTTTCTATGTTTTTGCCAACTGTTCAGATACCAAATTGTGTTTCAATTACTAACAAGTGATGAGGAGTAAACCCATGAAATCATTAAAATTAGGTTTGGTTGCTTTTACAAGTATAGGATTACTTTTTTTGGGAGCTTGTAATGGCGGAAGTCAAGAAAATAATTCAAGCAGTAACACGGAATCTACTACAAATCCAGCAGCAAATACTTCAAAAACCGAAGCTACTAAATCAGGTGATTCATCCAAAGAACATGATGAAAAAGGCCATTCTCATAAAAACGATGAATCACAAGAAGGTAAAGAACATTCACATGGTGGTCAAGTTGTTGAATCAGGTCAATATCATTTAGAGTTAGTCACAGAAAAAGAAGATAAAGGAACTCATTTAGATTTTTATTTGAAAAAAGGCGAGAAGCATGAGGTAGTTTCTAATGCTCAAGTTACAGCTGCAATTCAACTACCAGATGGAAAACAAAAGTCGATACCTCTTGCATATAACGCTGATGGTAAACTTTACGAAGCAGAAGTATCAGAACAAGCAACTGGTCAATATCAGGTGAAAATTACTGCGGATGTCGGCGGTGAAAAGCTAAACGGTCGGTTTAATTTTAATCAATAGCAAGTTTGTCTTGCTTGCGGGACAGTTATGTTTCAAATGAGTTTATTTCATTATTTAACTACTGTCCCTAATTCTATAAATAACAAGAGTCACGTCGCTTCTCTACGAGACGCCAGGGGCGAACGCTCCGAATTCAAAATTCAAAATTCAAAATTCAAAATTAATGATCCCCATAAATAAATTTAGGGGCTTGTAAACGGACTTCGTATTTCTTGCGCTGTGCATCTCGAAATACATTTTTTTGCTTCTCCATAAATAAATTTAGGGGCTTGTATCCTTTTCGTTTTCGGTCAACTGCTTGTATGTTACTAGGCAAAGTTCAAAACTAGAATAATCCCTATTATTAAGATGAAAGGGAGATATAGCAATCCCGTTTAATTTTTGAAAAGCTGAGATAGCCAAAGCCTTCCATTACCACGTCTATTTATTCCTGTCTACCTACTTAGTATCTCAGTCAAAAATTATCTTTACATATTCGTAAATATAAAAAAATTATCATGACAACATGGAAACAATTAACAATTTATGTTAGCGAGTTGGATTGTTGGGAACATCAACCCCTTCATCAAGTTCTACTCGGAATGGCTCGCAGACAAGGATTAACAGGGGTAACGGTAGTGCGGGCAATTTCTGGATATGGCAAACATGGCGTTTTTCGTACTCTAAATAAGCTAGATCCGTCTACTGAGTCCTCTGCACTACCGCTTCTCGTTACGGTTATTGATAGTGAAACTGCAATAACCGAATTTTTTTCCTTAGTCAAACATATGCTTAAAGACAAGTTCGTTACTTGTCAAACCATAGAAGTTCTCTCCACCGGAGTGTGAAAGGCAGTCATGTCTCATAATCATAGTCACGGACACGACCACGGTGGCAGTAATTACAACCGTGCCTTTATTATCAGTGTTGCCCTCAACACAGGATTTGTCGTCATTGAGGCAACCTATGGCATTGTTGCTAACTCCCTTGCCTTGATTGCCGATGCAGGTCACAATTTAAGCGATGTTCTGGGTTTACTACTTGCTTGGGGAGCAAGCATCCTCGTCCGTCGTCGCCCGACATCACGTCGCACCTACGGGCTGCGCCGTTCTTCAATTTTGGCTGCGCTTTTGAACGCCGCCTTTCTCCTAGTTGTTTCTGGCGGTATTGGCTGGGAAGCAATTCAACGGTTTCGTGAACCTGCTCCAGTAGCAGGAGGAATAGTAATTACAGTAGCAGCTATAGGAATTGTCATTAACACAGTAAGTGCTTTGATGTTCTTGTCGGGGCGTAAAAGTGACTTGAACATCAGAGGCGCATTCTTACATCTAGTTGCAGATGCTGCGGTATCTGTAGGGGTTGTACTGGCTGGTATTGCAATTATTGCTACAGGTTGGCTGTGGTTTGATCCAGCGGTGAGTTTGATTGTTACTGTGGTGATTGTAGCTGGCACTTGGGGACTTTTACAGGAATCCTTGAATTTAATTACAGATGCTGTACCAGCAGGAATAGAACCTTTGGCTGTCCGTACTTATCTAACCGAACTCCCTGGCGTGGCTCAAGTTCACGACTTGCATATTTGGGCAATGAGTACCACAGAAACAGCACTCACTGTTCACCTTGTCATCCCAGCAGGTTATCCCGGTGATACTTTTTTAGCACGGGTAGTCCGTGAGCTTCACGACAATTTCAGCATTGAACACCCAACCATTCAGGTGGAAATAGGCGATCCGAGTTACCAATGTCCTTTTGCTCCTGATAACCTAGTTTAAGTCAATTGTTGGGTATTTAGTAACGGGTACACTCTTCTACACTCTTAGCTACATCTACTAGTTATGGTGAACTGCAACTGTTCTAATCTCGATGAATGTGTTGCAACTGTTGGTGCAAGGAACTGCAAACTATAACGTCATGGACGCCAATTCCTCTTTTTATGCAACACTCTAACTGTCAATCTTTTACGAACGATGTGGGCTGAACAAAATCATAACTGGGTCAGGTAGGGAGATTATAACGCCAATTTAGCTATCTCTCCATCTGAGAATACTGCCCTTTACGACGCAGAAAGAGCAACAACTGGGAGACTAGCACCATGACAGGCAGTTCGATAAGTGGTTCAATAGCTAAAACAAGGGTAATCAAAGGACGATCAGGGAAAACAGATGTAGCGATCGCTAATGCAAGGGGTGAATTGCGTGCAAGTGTTGTGCAACTGAAGCAAGCAAAATCCTCGTAACTAAAGTTGCCGAATCGTGAGATTACTTGAGTCAGCAAAAAGGTAATTACATAGAAAATAAGGATAGGTGGTAACATTTTTAGCAGTACATCTGGACGCTGAATTAGGGTTTGCCCCTGCGAGGCAAATACCGCTGTAATTGCCAAACACAGAAATAGCGTTTGCCCTGCTGCTATTTTCAGTGGAATTTCACGCCAAAACCCGTTTACCTTTGGTATTAACCACTTAGCGATAAACGCTAAAAGCATAGGAACAACTAAAACCAGCGCAATGCTTTCGAGAAAAATCGCTGTATCAATCTGCACCAATTTTCCAACAAAAACTAACAGATAGACGGGTAGGAGAACCACTTGCAAGATCATATTCCAAGGAAGGAAGGCTGTAGCTAAAGCAACATTTCCTTTGGCAATCCCTGTAAAAATGAGATACCAGTCAGTACAAGGTGTGACCATCAGCATAATTAGCCCAACCCAAAGATCGGGAGAGTCCCGTAGGAAAATAGCTCCCAATCCCCAAACAAAAACAGGTGTCCAAATAAAGTTCATTCCCAAAATAAGTCCGGTCATCTTGTAGTTTTGAAATGCCTGACCTAAACGATTAAGTGGAATATTTAGAAATACCCCATAGAGCATGACCATCAAGGATGGAACAATCAAAGATACAGCATTTTCCTCAACCCATTTGATTTGTCCCAGTATCAGCCCAATTAAGATGGCAATGATGACAAATACAGATTGAAGTTTTTCAGTCAAACTCATGTTGGGATGTCTCCATTAAGTCTTTGAAGAGAACAATAAATAGAGTTGTCGGGAAATAAAAGATGAGTTAGGCATTTGTGAGGAAGATGGAGATTGTCATATTGCTTCTGCGCTTTCCTCTACGTCCCTCTGCGTTTAAAAACATTGATTCTGTACCTCACTCAACTGGGAATTGCTATAATTAGATACTTAGAGACAAAAACACCTAAATGTACGACTTGAATATTAGGTTAGAGTGTACCCTACAAAATCGCGTTGCTCTCGATTCTGCGCGACTTTAGTGCAAAGAGTGGCTCAATTTCGCAAACTAATGTCCAAGCTGGTTGGTAGTAATGCTTGTCTAATGCTGTCTAGCACCACTCTCCGGAATAAGCAGACAGCGAAGATTTCTACGTCGCTCTTTGCGATCGCCCAATGACAAACGGTTGGCGGTAGCGCTCCACCAAACCATCCCACTGCACGACGAGGGTGCTTCCCGTCTGCTTCTGTTGCTTCTCCCACACTGAGAACAAGTCGAGGCAAGAGTGGTCAATGTAAGATAGCTTTTCTAGGTGCAGATGCAGTGCAGTTCTTGGTGGAACCTGTTCTAGGGCTTTTGCAAGCATTGGCAACCGAATAAATGTTGCCGCTCCTTCTAAGTGCATATCAATCCGTTGATTTTTTTCATCTTTTTCAAAGTGAATTTTAAGATTAGATACTTTGTAGATCAGGTTGACGGCTGACAGTACAATGCCGATTAGCACGCCAGTAAGCAAATCGGTAACGACAATACCGATTAAGGTGGCAAAGTAAATCGCCAGAGGAAAGCGCCCGTACTGCTTTAGATTGCGGATTTTCTCTACTTCCACCAGCTTGTAGCCTGTGTAAACTAGAATCGCTGCCAGACTGGAAGTAGGAATTAGCTTTAGAAAATCCGGTGCAGCAATCACCAGAGCCAGCAGCCACAAGCCGTGAAACATCGTGGCAAGTCTCGTTTTACCCCCTGCTTCCACGTTAACGGAACTGCGGACAATCACCCCTGTCATTGGTAGCGCCCCCAGCACTCCACAAATCATGTTGCCAAAACCTTGCGCGGCCAGTTCGCGATCAAAATCCGTTTTTTGTCCCTGGTGCAGTCGGTCTACTGCGGCGGCTGAGAGTAGGCTTTCTGCACTGGCGATTAAGGCGATCGCTATTGCTTCCATAAGCAGTGGTGCTTGAAGCAGGCGCGTTAAGGAACCAGGCGTTGGCAATTGAATTGCAGAAGCAAGATTAGCAGGCACATCGATGTATTTAATTGGCAGCTTCATGATGGCGGCGATCGCAGTTGCTACCACCACAGCAATTAGAACACCAGGTAGCAAGTTCAATCTTCGAGGCTTAAACTTATCCCAAACTACGAGGGTGAAGATGCTAACCAGACCTATCAGCGCAGCAATTTGATGGCTGGTTCCAGCAATTTGATGATTGTTGGCGTCGCTGAAAAAGATACCCTTGTAGATGGCGTTGGGAATAGAAATTAGGTTCTCAATTCCGCTCGCGCGTGGCAAGTCATCGACCATTACGTGGAATTGAGAAGCGAAGATCAGTACGCCTATACCTGCAAGCATTGCATAGATCACTGCCGGAGATATGGCGCGGAACACCTGACCCAGCTTGAATACTCCCGCCAGCAATTGGATTAATCCTGCCAGCAGAAGAATAGGCCCGAGCATTTCAATGCCGTAATCGCGGATCAGTTCTGCGACAATGACAGCAAGTCCAGCAGCTGGGCCACTGACTTGTAGTGGGGAACCTGCGATCGCGCCAACAATAATTCCGCCTACCATTCCTGTCACTAAGCCACGAGCTGGAGGCACTCCCGAAGCGATCGCAATCCCCATGCACAGAGGCAGTGCGACAAGAAATACAACTATAGATGCCAATAGGTCGTCGGTGATGAATCGTTTGTCAAAGATGTCTCTGATTGCCATTTTTTTAGTTGTAGGTACGTGGACATAAAAAAACAGCCAACCAACTGAAATGCCTTTAAAGGGCTGTGCCACCCACACAGACGAGTTACAATCGTTTGGAAAATTGCCAGCCTTTTTGGATGGATGTTTGTCTAACTCCATCATTTACGCGTAGGAATCCAACCTCAAGGGTTGAATACCAAAGCTAGCAATTTCTTTAAACGTTTACGCCTTGATAATCTTTGCGGCACACAGATAACTTATTAAAATTGACTGTTTTTTTCGGATAATCTACTTATCTGGCAAACTTGGTAATACATTTCTCAAATTCAGCATAGAGTCCTGTTCCTCGCCATAACTGACCCCAACCCTCTGAGTATATTGGGGTGGTTTAAAGCAGATAAAGTGCCCTATTATCAATAATTGAACCTTTAGTTTATATCAAAGTTTTAACTTTGAGTCAAGCAAATTTAGTAGTTATATCTCCTCATGGAAAATGATAATTATTCCTGAATTTGGAAAAAAATAATAATGCATATTTATCAATAAAAAAGTTTCACTAATTATTAAAACTCCCAAATATTTTGACTCTATCCAGGTTTTTATGGAAAATTCAATCTTATAGCTTAACCTGACTTGCTCTCCCGTTATAAGATTTAAATTTAGGAATTTATCCCAGCATTAACTTCTGTCTACAGGAGTAAGTTTTTTATCTCAAATCCTCTAAAAATTTCATGTCAATTTCATAATTTTGTAGTAAAACTTAAGCCAAGCAATCTACTTAATAGAAGAAAATTTGAATCTATTGCATATCAATGTAATTAAATTGTCTATACTAGATTTTAGTTTCATGCTCCTTATTTTTAAAGCTTAATCAGACTTTTGGTCATACAGTAACTAGTTATGACCAAAAGTTTGATTTTTTATTATTGAATATTTAGTTTTCGATGATTTATTTCATCCTAATTTCATCTTGATTATATATAGTAAATTTTAGGAGCTTATTCCTTGGCTTTGCTCCACACTATTTTCAGGCTTTTTAGTTCAGCCACAACGGTAATACTACTAGCCTGACTTTATCGAACAAATGAGAATGAAACCTAATCCAAAATATCAAAAAGCTAGCTTTGTTCCTCGGTCGATACTACAAACTCTGGAAAAGCTAAAACAAGCACTAGAGCCAAATGCAGAGCATAAGGTTGTTGAAGAGTTTCGCGCTTCTCGTCAGAGAACAATTAGTTCTCTCCGTTATTTGTTAATTCTATTTATTGTTCCATTCTTAGTGAATAATCTGTTTAAAACATTTGTAATTCAACCTTTGATTTATAAATTCTGGAGCCAAGAGCCATCGAAAACTTTCTTAAATTCTTCTCAGGAAGAAAGAGCCTTAACTGAATTGAAAAGATTTGAGCGAAAAATTAAATTTGAAGTACTGCTGGTAAAAGCTCCAGAACTTTCTTCAAATATTGTAGAACAGAAGGTCAAAGATGAGGCTATTGCGTTATCCCGAAAATACAAAACTGAAAGTATTGATGCAGCTGCTAACGTATTTGCAGATATACTTTCATTATTGTCATTTATTATATTATGTGTCTTTGGTAATCAGCAGCTTACCACTATTCAACTTTTTAGTACCGACTTAATTTATGGCTTAAGCGACTCTGCGAAAGCTTTTTTCATTATTCTCGCTACTGATATCTTTGTCGGCTATCACTCTACCTATGGTTGGGAAATAATTTTAGAAAACACCTCAAAGCATTTTGGTCTTCCAGAAAACAAAAGTCTGATTTCACTATTCATTGCTATTGTCCCAGTTGTCATGGATACAATTTTCAAATATTGGATTTTTCGCTACGTCAACCGCAGTTTTCCTTCAGCCGTGGCTACCTACCATAGCATGAATGAATAATTTTCCCAAACCAGCCAAAATTTCATCTTGATTTCATCGTGACCTGTCAAACTCATAATGTAAAGGTTCGTTCAATAAGCAAAAGTATGTAGCTTATTTTACATAAAAATTACTTATAAATTCCAGATGAAGAAAACATTGATTTACACAAGTACAGTGTTTGCTCTTGCCACTACAGCTTTCATTTCCCTTAGTCATGCAAGTGCTAAGGAGACTAATATTGATAATAATTTGCAATATCCTGCTAATAGTTGGCGGCTTGTCAAACATACTTTTCGGTTAAACATCCCTCAAAATAACAACCCTCTTTCCCAACTTATTATTGAAACTCCATCTACTGTAGCAGTGAGTAATAACATTGATGTCTTCGATGCGAATGGTCAGAAAATTAATACTAATATTTCCGTCAATGGCAAACAGATTATTATAGATTTCCCTGAAAAGGTTATTTCTAACACTAAACTCTTAGTTAATTTTAATCAAGTTCAACAACCAGTGACAGGCCCAGCTTCTGTATACCGCTTTTCAGCTAAGGTTGTTGGTAGTGAGGTAGAGATTCCCGTTGGTGTAGCTCAATTCCCTACATTTTAATCCTTAAGTTTTGAAATTCATCAAAAATTTCATCTTGATTTCATTCCGACCTGTCAAACTGATCAATAAAGGTAGTATACCTTTTGAACTTCAAACGGTAAACAAGTCAACGGTAATATTTCTAACTTCCTTTAATTAACGTGTAAGCGTAGACTGACTTTTCATGGAAATTTTTGAAAATGTTGGTATTCCGAGGTGTAAAAGTGTAAAAACTTAAAACCTTTACACCTAATCTTTTTTTCACATTGTGAAAAGTAAGAAACGTAGAAAGTAGTTAAATTTAGTTTTACCAGATTGTTACGTATTGATTTATCACAGGTTCATTTTGATTTGCTGACATTAATGATTAAGTGAGGAGTAAACATGAAGAAAGTGTTAGTTTATGTTGCTATATCTACTTTAGCTGCTGCACTTTTAATTCCTGCCAACTATGCAAGTGCCAATGAAGAAGATGGTAATATTCCTCATGTTGATGGTAACTCTCAATTTCCTCAGACTCGCTGGATGCCTGTTAGACATACTTTGCGAGTACACGTTCCCAAAAATAGCAAGAGTGTTTCACAGTTAAAAATTCAAGTTCCAAATACTGTCAGATGGAGTGATAATACTAATGATGTCGTTATAAACGAAGAGAATGGTCGAAAAATAAATACTAATGTTTCTGTAAATGGCAAAACTATACTACTAGCTTTTGCTGAACCAATTGTTCCTAATACTAAGCTAGAGATTGACATCAAGAATGTCAAACAACCATTTCTTGGTAATGGCCCTGTCTACCATTTATCTGCTAATCTTGTTGGCACTAATGCAGAAATACCTATAGGTGTAGCTAGATTTCGTGTAAATCTTTAAACTTAGCGCTATTCAATAAATAAAGCTCCTGACATTTAACTTATAGATAAGTTAAATGTCAGAAGCTTTTGTGATTTTTTAACCCCATTTTTTAAATATTATTAATCATCAATAATTTTAATTGTTGCATCTAATAACTATATTTTAAATTTTACTTAACATAAAAATATTTCATCTCTATTTCATCAATACCTTTCACAATTATAGATATAGAGGTAATTAACCGATTAACAAAACAAGGAGAATATTGATGAAAAAGCTGATTTACACATTTGCTTTTACCTTAGTTATTGCATCTTCAGTTCCTACTGCTTGGGCGAAAAATCCAAACGATGCTAAATTTTCCCATCTCGGAAATAGTGCTGCTGTTCCTAATGATGCCCGTACCATAGATGCTACTCATAAGTTTGATGTTCATGTCCAAGGTAAAGCTCTTTCAGAATTGGCGATTGATTTACCAGAGGGGGTAAGTATTGATAAAGGAATTGAAGTCCAAAATAAATTAGGTCAAAAAATTCCGACAACGGTTTCCATTAACAACAGAAAAGCTACAGTAGCTTTTTCGGAACCAGTAGCCCCTGGTACAAGCATATCAATTCGTATGAAAGGAGTTAATACTCCAGGTTATGAGGAAACTTGGCATTATCCAGTATCTGTCAAAAAGGTTGATATGAAAGAAGAAATTCCACTTGGTTTAGCCCGGATTCAGACTTACGGTGGCTAGGCTGAATAACTGCTGTTAATTTTAGCTGTGGCTGTTAACTAAATTAATCGGTAGCTATAGGGTGGGATGGTGGATCTTCCTTACCCTACATAATCTTGCCGGAGTTAGTTATGAAAAAGTCAATTTATGCGGGTGCAGCATTTTTTCTAATAGTAACTTCTTCATTTCCATCTGCTTGGGGAAGCGAAAACAAGGACAATTTCAAAGTCTCCTATATTGGTAATGGCGTAGCATTTCCTAGCACTGTTGGGTTTTCAGGTGCAACGCATGAGTTTCAGGTTCATGTTCAGGGACAATCTCTATCAGAACTGGCTATTGATTTACCCGATGGTGTAAGCATTAACAAGGGAATTGAGATTCAAAATCAATCTGGTAAGAAAATTGATGCTCAAGTTTCTGTAAATAACCAAACAGCTACAGTGATTTTCTCCCAATCTGTGGAACCGCAGACAACGCTCTTAGTTAAGGTGCAAGGTGTTAATACATCATTTCGTAGCCACGTTTGGTTGTACCGAGTGTACGGCAAAATGCCTAATCTAACAGCACAAATTCCTCTTGGTACAGCTCGAATTCAAACTTACGGTCGTTAAGTACTCAAACTTGGCTTCCTAAGATTATTTCATCCATTAGTAGCATAAATTGCTTATTGTTTGAGGATTTTAGCTATGAAGATACCTGTCATCCGAACTGCATCTATTTTGGCAATTCCCTTGGGAATAGCTTTACTTCACGTATCGTTGGGTTCTGCTGCTTATGGAAATGCAGATACCTCAAAAACAGGAGTTTGTGAAAACATTCCCCCAGCAAGACCCACTGGTGGAGCTAGTTTAGCAAGACTACAAGCTTTACAAAAATGCTATAAAGGGCTTCCGCAAGGCACAGTACAACAATCCAGTAAAACAGGAGCCTGTGCAAATATCCTACCAGCAGAACCTACTGGCGGAGCAACTTCAGCAAGACTCCAAGCCTTGCAACGATGCTATGAGGAAATTTCGGCGTAAACTTCCACTCTATCTAAATAGATAGTATGTGAGCCTGTAAATTTATTCTCTCGACATGTCTTGCTAGAGGACATACTATCAGCAGGCTCCTAGTTTGGGTCTGTTTTTCTTTAATAGCGGTAAATGAACAATAGCCCTACTCCAGCGATCGCCGTCGTTCATGCGCTGGCATTCGCTTCAATACACAATTAGCTTTACAGCTCAATCCTTTATTTAATTCCTATGTACTTGCTGCTACCTCTCTAACCACAGTTTTAAAGCTAATGCCGATCTACGTTGCTCCAATACGCGATTTTTTTAATCCCCAGTGGCTGAGTCCACTAGAGTTAGCCACTGGGTATAATTTAGTGTTTTGATGTTTGTTTAGATTGAACTGGGAAACTTGTTTCTCAAGTGGTTTTTACTCGTTAAATTTATTTGATTAAGTAAGTTGTAATTTCATCCTAATTTCATCATACTATGCTTTAATTTTTCTGAAAAATTGACTTGACAACTGTCTAATACAATGCTCGATCTACTTGCTAAATTTGTTTTATTCAAAATTTGAAATTTCATCTTAATTTCATCTTCCTCTGAGAATCTAGTTATAGGGGTATGCCCTATCATTACTTATTACTTTGGTGTGAAGAGCAAACAGTCATGTCTAAGTTATTTTGGAAATGCCTACTAATTAGTCCTGGAGTTTTATTAGCCAACTTAGCTTTTTCAGGAGCAACAATAGCGGCTGAAATTCCTGTTTCAACTGAAATTAAACAAGAAGCAAACTCTCTTCCAAAAGATTCTTCTTTAAGCCAAATTCAACAGTACATTGGTGAGACTGGCCAAGTCACATCCGTTTCGCAGTTTTCTGACGTACAACCAACAGATTGGGCATTCCAAGCTTTACAATCACTAGTTGAACGTTACGGTTGTATTGCTGGTTATCCCAATGCGACTTACCGAGGTAATCGTGCTTTAACTCGTTATGAATTTGCTGCTGGTTTGAATGCTTGTTTAGATAGAGTTAATGAACTGATTGCTACAGCAACTGCTGACTTAGTAACAAAAGAGGATTTGGCTACCCTACAGCGTCTGCAAGAAGAATTTTCTGCGGAACTAGCTACCCTGCGTGGTCGCGTAGATGCTTTAGAAGTACGCACTGCTGAGTTGGAAGCCAATCAGTTCTCGACTACCACCAAGTTAATTGGGGAAGCAATTTTTAACGTATCTAATGTTTTTGGTAGCGATCAAAGGGCAGTTCCTTCTGGTGTAGATCCAAGTACTGCTCCCGACCTAGATTCTAATACTATTCTAACTGACCGGGTTCGTCTGAGATTGGAATCAAGTTTTGTTGGTACAGACCTGTTGCAAATCCGCTTGCAATCCCGGAACGTCACTCCCTATGACACAAATGTGACGGGTACTAACATGACCCGCCTCGGTTTTGACGGAAATCAGAACAATGAGACTGTCATCGATAAAATTAACTATGCTTTCAACCTGAGTAATGCAGTGCGGGTAAAAATTGATGCGGCAGGCGGTAACATATACGACAACATCAACAACTTCAACCCTGATCTTGCCAGTGATGGTAGGGGCGCTTTGTCTCGCTATGGTCGATTTAGCCCCATCTATCGCACTGGTTTCGGTGGTGCAGGTGCAACCATAACTTTGAATCCTACAGGAGCTTTCACTGCATCTGCGGCTTACATAGCTCGCACAGCTAGCAATCCTGGTTCAAATGGAGGTCTGACAAATGGTGCCTATACAGCCCTTGGTCAGGTAGCTTTCAGGCCTAGTGATGCATTTAATATTGGTCTTACCTACGCTCACAGCTATCAAAATAGTTTATCCAGTGTAAACATGTTTGAGGGTACAGGTAGTGTATACGCAGGTAATCCCTTCAATGGAGTTGCTACTACTGCCAACCATTACGGTATAGAAGCTACCTTCAAACCCAGTTCCAAGTTGACTATTGGTGGTTGGTACGGTTACAGCAACGCTGAAGCCAAGGGAAGTGGTACGGGTGTAAATCAAGGTGATGAAGCATCAATGAACTACTGGGCTGCAACCCTAGCCTTCAAAGACTTTGGTAAAGAAGGCAACTTGCTTGGTCTGATCTTTGGTCAACCACCTAAAGTAAGTGATAATGATGCATTCACTTCCGCCGCAAGAACTACTAGGCGTGAAGATAACGACACCTCTTACCACTTAGAGGCTCTGTACCGCCTACAGATCAACGATAATATTTCCGTCACTCCTGGTTTATTGGTTATCTTTAATCCAGAGCATAATAATAACAATGACACCATCTATGTTGGTACACTGCGTACCACTTTTGCTTTCTAAAACGGCTAACAGATAATGGTTAATATTTATTAGCTATTAGCTATTAGGTATTCTCATTTGGAAAAATCTTAGCTCGCCTGCGGGCGGGCTTTTATATGGAAAAATGAGCAATTTATTGAGATTTATAATTTGATATAAATAAGGGTTGTTTTGTCTAGGGTGGTATATCAAAACTAATACTTATTTGTTAGTACATGAACGAAGTCAAAACCCTAGCTTTTTATTTGTGTATTGTGGTTGGGTTAAGTGCAATTAGAGATTTTCTAATCTGACTTAATATTTCATCTTGATTTCATCATTACCTGTCAGAATAAAAAATAACTCGGTATATCTCTTGCAATTAGTTAGATTTGTTAACTTCTCTAACTGAGTATCACTCACACCAATTGAGCAATGGGATGTACTGAGTTTTTCTTAGAGATTATCTACTACCAAGGGGTAGCATCTGTTTATGATCTTAGATAGCTTGCTTGTATACATGATTGAATAACTCAGAATTTCATCAACTTCTGTCAATCTATTTCTAAGGGATTACCCTGTTATTAATTATGCTGATTTTACAAAATTGCCACGAACCTCTAACTTTTCAATTTGATATGCGGGTACTGCTAGTCGAAGATGAGTCAGATTTGGGCGCTGCTATTAAGCGAACGCTGAAGCAGCAAAAGTATTTAGTTGACTGGGTAATGGATGGTAATGAAGCATGGGCATATTTAGAAAATAGTTCGGCACAATATACAGTGGCGATTTTAGATTGGATGCTTCCAGGATTTACTGGTTTGGAATTGTGTAAAAAGCTGCGTTTAAAAGGAAATTCTTTGCCCGTCTTGATGCTCACAGCTAGAGATAGCATGGAAGATAAAGTTGCTGGTTTAGATGCGGGTGCTGATGATTACTTGGTGAAGCCTTTTGGAATGGCAGAATTACTGGCAAGGTTGCGGGCATTGCAGCGGCGTTATCCCCACTTACAACCTCAACAACTAACCGTTGGTAACTTTACTTTAGATTACAGCAATAGTACAGTTGTCGGTCAAAATACGACGGGGGAAAAACAGGAAATTTCCTTAACTAATAAAGAATTTCAACTGGTGGAATATTTGATGAAGCACCCCAATCAAATTGTTACCACGGAACAGATTCGCAATCAGCTTTGGGAAGTGAGTGCAGAACCTGCTAGCAATGTGGTAGCAGCGCAAGTACGTTTGTTGCGTCGCAAACTAGCCTGCTTTGACTGCACCAACCCGATTGAAACTTTGCACGGTATGGGATATCGTCTGAATGTGACTAATGAATCAAAATAAACTGTTTCGAGGAACTCGTGTTCGGTTAGCTCTGTGGTATGCCCTCGTCATGGGTTCAATTTTAAGCGTTTGTGCTTTCGGTGTCTACAGAGCTGTTTTCCGTGCCCATGTGGTAGCTTTAGACAGTGAAATTGAGTCTGTAGCCGGAACACTGCATGACAGTATTGAATTTAAGCTCAGGCAACCTGGGAGTTTAGAACCCGTTATACAGGAGCTATTCCCAAATATAAATCTATGTAAAATTGGAGCCAGCTGCACTCAACAGCAGTCAGATACTAAACGCCATTTTCTTGGTGTAGTTAACAAAGATCACTACTATGTGCGTTTTTTTGATATTTCAGGACGCTTGATTGCTACTACTGGCAATTATCCAGAAGGGCTATCTACTGTCTTCAGCAATGAAAAATGGTTATTTCTCAAAGACAGCAAAGGCAATGATTATCATCAAAATTCTTTAATGCTACACACCCCAGATAATGGGGATTGGGGCTATATGCAAGTGGGGCGAAGTCTTGAAGAATTTAATCGTTATCTGGATAGTGTGAAATTAAGTTTAGGTTTGGGATTGCCGATCGCAATGGCTATGGTTGCAGTTGCTAGTTGGTGGCTATCAGGATTAGCTATGCAGCCAATTTATCAATCTTATCGACAAATTCAACAGTTTACAGCAGATGCTGCACACGAATTGCGAACGCCTTTAGCTGCAACAGGCGCAACGGTGGAATCAGCGCTTTTAATGTCGCAACTAGATGAAGAAGAAACGCGGGACATTCTGCGAACTATCCACCGTCAGAATCAGCGACTTATTACTTTGGTTGTAGATTTATTATTATTGGCTCGTTTAGATAGACAACACTTGCCAGTACAACTAGAACAATGTTGTCTAAATGATATTGTCAGCGATTTAGTCGAGGAATTTGAAGCGATGGCAATCGCGGCAGGTGTAATGCTGCAATCTAGCATCAAGGTAAATAAGCCAGTAAATATTGTCGGTGATAGTGACCAGCTTTATCGTTTGGTTTCTAATTTAATTGTCAATGCAATTCAGTATACACCCAAAGGAGGGGAGGTTACGGTTTGCCTGAGTTGTAGTGACCATCATGCTGTAATTAGGGTTCATGATACGGGTATTGGTATCCCAGAGAAGGAACTTCCGCGAATTTACGATCGCTTTTATCGGGTGAATAGCGATCGCTCTCGTACCACTGGTGGTTCTGGATTAGGATTGGCGATCGCTTCTGCAATTGTTCAGGTACACCACGGTAGTTTGAATGTGCAAAGCGAATTAGGTAAAGGTAGTACTTTTACCATCGAACTACCGTTTGATGTTATCCACCTAAATAGTGATCGCTCTTTTTCGCCATTTAAATGGCTGTTTCGCCGCTTACGCCAATCTATGTAGTTATAGATCGGACTAATTGGGGACGCATTAATTTATTAATGATTAGCGTGGTTTGGGATAAGAGGTTTATTCCAATATATTTTGACTTATTAAACAAGTTAGGTTCGAGTAATTTTGATGAACAAGAAGCAGTATTTAAAAAAGCATTACCTCTTTTCAAGAATTGTAAAACTGTAGTGTTAGGAGACCGAGAATTTTGTTCGATAAAGTTGGCTAACTGGCTCACAGAGCAGAAAGCCTACTTCGTTTACGTATAAAAAAAGATGCTTTTATAGAAATAGAACCAAAAATTTGGCTCCAATTAAAAAATTCAGGTTTATCCCCTGGAGTTTCATTCTTTTATCAAGGTATTAAATATACAAAAACTACAGGATTTATTAGCTTTAATCTTGCGGAAAAATAGCCAAAACAACGTCGCCCAAGGAATTACTGTATGAAAGAACCGCAACATCGTCCGATAACTGCCACCAATGCCTGCCCAACGCGAGATCCCAGGGCAAACGCATCTAAATATTGACGAGCCTGGATCATGATGAAATACACCAAGACTCAAACTACATAAGACTTTGAGGAAATTAAATCTCACTCAGCATGAAAATGATAATCATTGTGAGGGGGAGTTAGAGGCAGCCGACGGCTGCCTGAATTTTCACGGTCAGTTCTCCACTTAAGAGCGTAGGTTTTCTCACAGTCTGATTCTCAATAGTTTTAGATTAATGACTAGGAATCACGGGAATATCAGCGCAAAGAAAAACTCAATTTATGCGATCGCTACCGGGAAGGGGGGTTACGCCATCGCTAACTGATTAAAGTGACTTTTACAAATGGCGTGAAAAGTCAGGACGGCTACCTGTTAAGGAATATGGTATTCTTGCAGGAACTCCAAAGAAGAATTTCATTCATTCTTATTCGCCTCTCTATGAAGCTAAAGCCAAAAATCACAATTGCTGACCATTTTTTGGAAATACAAGACCCACGAATAGATCGCACAAAGCGTCATAACTTAATCGATATCATGACGATTGCTATTTGTGCAGTAATTTGTGGTGCCGATGGCTGGGTGGCAGTTGAAACATACGGATGTGCGAAGTATGAGTGGTTAAAAACATTTTTAGAATTACCAAATGGCATTCCATCTCACGATACATTTGCACGAGTTTTTGCACAAATAAATCCTCAACAATTCGAGTCATGTTTTATTAATTGGATGAAATCAATAACTAAGATGACTAATGGTGAAGTTGTCGCCATTGATGGTAAAACCTTACGCGGTTCTTACGATAAAAGTAGTGAGCAAAGTGCAATCCAAATAGTAAGTGCTTGGGCAACTACAAGTAAATTAGTATTGGGACAAGTTAAAGTTGATAAAAAATCAAATGAGATTACAGCAATCCCAGAATTATTAAAAGTCTTGGATCTATCTGGATGTATTGTCACGATTGACGCAATCGGTTGTCAAAAAGAAATTGTAAGAGTAATTACAGAGCAAGATGCGGATTATGTAATTACGTTAAAAAAGAATCAAGGAAATCTTTATGATGAAGTTGAAAAATTATTCCAGTCAGGGATAAGTACAGATTTTGAGGGGATTGAGCATAGCACATATAAAACAGAAGAAAAAGGGCATAGTCGTCATGAAATCCGCCACTATGTGATGTTATCTCAGATTCAGTCTCGACTTAACCCAGATTCAGTTTGGTCAAAGTTTAATAGTGTTGGTATGGTAGAGTCCGTCCGTTCATTAGAAGGTAAAACGACAGTTGAAACTCGCTATTTTATTAGTAGCCTAGAAGATAATGCCCAACAGTTTGGTAATTCTATTCGCAGTCATTGGGGAGTTGAGAATTCATTACATTGGGTATTGGATGTCGCCTTGAAGGAAGACGACTGTCGGATTAGGAAAGATAATGCTCCAGAGAATTTTGCAATTCTCAGACATATTGCAGTCAATCTTTTAGGTCAAGAGAAGCGTGTAAAACGTGGAATAAAAAACAAACAGTTTCTTGCTGGGCTGGATAACAATTATTTAGCAAGAGTTTTAGCATTAGCATAAACTAATATATCAGAAGTTAATTTTAAATATTTAGGAAGAATTTCACTTTTCCTCTAGATAAACATAGTTTTATAAACTCGAATATTGAGTTATTTTAGTATCAATAAATAATCATTGAGCTTCCGATAAGGTAATTCATGCTTTTTGAGAATACTTCATTTATTTTATTTATCATTTTATGAATTTTTACAATTATCTATGTCATTTTGAAATCTCTCTTAGTTTTTATTAGTAAATAAGGTGCGTTTCCCCTACGCGAGATCCCCAACATGGTGACTCGACCGCTCATTGCTAACATGACCAGGATTATCTGGTTTAATTGTCGCATTGTTGTAGCGTTGCTCTGCGGTAACAAACACTCTCCACAATTATAAGATGTCGGGCATGGGCTGTTTGTAGTTTAGTTTTTTTAGTTGTCGTTGTCAGAGACAATAACTCTACTACGGCAGCCCTATCTCTTCATACTCTTTTTTTGGCGAAGGTATTGCTAATTTATGGCATTTGACCCAGTAGTGCAGCGTATTGACCAAAGGACGTAAATACCAAGTACCCACCAGATGGGGAAGTCTGCCAAATTATAGCCTAGAAAAATCTCGAAATCAGGGCCAATAAGTCAATTTTAGTTTCGTCTCTTTGATAACTAACTTACTGTTAGTTATGATTAAATTAATAACTAACAGTAAGTTAGCAATAGAGATAAAGATAGCTATGTCTGTACAATCCGTAACCTTTGATACTCAATTTACATATCAAACATCTCCTTACTGGTATTGCTATTACCCCTTTGATATCGTGGCACGCGCCGAGCGCATCAGGTGCAGCCACTCTATCCAATCTACAGGAGTAAATCTCCACATAGATGTGTACGAGCGTTCGGAACCAAATGCCCCAGTATTCATTTTTAACCACGGAGGTGGTGGCTATTCTGGTTTGTTTGTGAGCCTAGCCCTAGCTTTCTACGACTTAGGTTACACCGTGTTGCTTCCTGACCAAAAGGGACAAGGGCGTACTAGCATCGAAAAAGTCAAAGGTGACTTTACTTTAGACGAGGCAGCCCAAAATATTGCAGATGTAGCGCAATGGGCAAGGCATCGTTATGCTGGGCCTATTTTTATGGGCGGCGGCAGTCTAGGAAGTGGTATTACCTATCATGCCATTACCAAAGGAGCCCCTGTAGAAGCTATAGCAACTCTGCAACTTTACGATTTTGGCGACCCCAAAACAGCTTTATACCTTTCAAGATTTAATATATTAGCAGGTATTCCAGGTGTACCTTGGATCATTCAGTTTTTCATTGGGTTGTTGGAGAAGCTATTTCCAAAACTGCGAATTCCTTACCGTCCAATTGCTCGCTGGCATAATATGCTTGATGAGCGCGATCTTAGTACTGGCTTCTTCAAAAAGTGGTCTAATGACCCGTATACTTTAAAAAGTCTCACTGTCCATGCTTTGGCTAGCCTCTTCAACTCTCCTCCAAAACAGTCAATGGAATACAATCAGATTCCTTTTTTGGTTATCAATACTATACGGGATAAAATGATTTCGCCCGAAGTCACAATTCAAAGTTATGAGCGTTTGGCTGGCCCCAAAAAGTATGTGGAACTAGACTGGGGACATTTTTCACTTTGTCCAGAATTTTTACAAGATTTTGTGACTCTTGCGGATAGCTGGTTCCGCCAGTACATGCCAGCCAATTACCACACCTAGCTTGAAGGAAGCCTTACTCATGGGGCGTAAAACTAATAGCCGAGAACAACTGCTTGCCGCCGCCCGAACTGTCTTAGCTGAGAAGGGGTACGAAGCCACATCTATTTCTGAAATTGTTGCGCGAGCCGGAGTTACTCAAGCAGCTTTTTACTTGTATTTTCCGTCTAAGTCTTCCTTGATTACTACTCTTACAGAAGAAATGTTTGGGAAAGTACAAGCTTCTCTTACTCAAGTTACTCAAGGATTAACCGAGCTAGACGCTATTTTAGAAGCGAGTGTAAGAGCTATTTTTCCAATCATTGAGCAATACAGCGATATTATGCCATTAATTCACAGTGGTGCTGCGCTGATTGAAACGGTAGATACAAGGGAAAATTTATTTGCTCCTTTCAAAAATTGGATGTACAACTTGCTCAATCAAGCGATCGCTGATGGGCAAGTTTCTCCTGGTTTAAATTCCATACTTGCTGCTAATTATGTAGTCCATCTATTAGAGCGGGCAGGAGAGGATGCCTTCATTTATCAAAAGGATATTCCTTTAGAAATCCACATCTGCTCAGTTCTTTGCTTCATTCGACAAGCATTAGGAACACATAAGGGTAGAATTAATATTTAAAAGAACAGTTCACAAAGAAACTTTCCGCAATAATTTTGCTAAATAAGGAGATGGATTACACAAGCTAAAGCGCATACTAAATTTTTTGCTTCTAAAAAAGGCAAATCTATGCCATATTAGGGACTTCCAAAGAATAAATTATTCCAAGAAAAACAAGAAATATGTTTTCTCAAGAATGATAATCATTTTAAGGGGGGGGGGAGAAAAGGGGTTGCCCTCGGCAACCCCTTTTCTCCCGATCATCTATGCATGAAGAATCTATACACTTGTCATCTATTTTAAAGTTAAACAGTGTAGGATTAGTATGTTTTGTAGCTAAATAAATGCTGTTATTAAAATCAAATAACTTTTGTTTTACTACAACAAATATCAATAAACCAATTACCTAAATTTGGGAAAACTTCATGAGTAGAATCGGTTAGCCGCTCAATCTGTTTTTCAATTTGAGCCATAGCTTTTTTTGTAAGCTTGACCCCATTCTCATAAGTTTCGTGTACTAACTTAACGACTGGATGTTTCCCGTTCCATGTCATAGTGCTGGCAAAATTTAGAGCCGTTTCTAGTTCATCTAAAATGCTACCATTCCAGTGATTTTCTAGTACTGCCCACGTCCTTTCTATCGGATTATATTTACTATGATAGGGCGGATAGTAAGCTAAACGTATATTTACTTGATGTTTTTGCACAAACTCTACTATACGTTTCATAAATTGAGTACGCCGTGAGCTATTCTGTGGCCCGTTATCTTGATTGAGAAGTAGGGTTTGAATATCAGAAAAACGATGCTTTTCTTCTAACCAAAAATCTTCTAGAATATCAACAATAAAATCGCTTGTAGCTTTCGATTCCGTAAAGTATAAAAATAGCTCATCAAGCTCTGGAAGAAAGATACCATAAGGAGTTACAGTTGTCTTCGGATTATAATCATGGTCGTCAGCCTTCGCTCCATCCCTGCTTTTACCCCCTCGGTCAAATGAGCCGATCTTAACACGGGCTTTTCCGTCCATGCTTAGACGTAAAACACTCTTATCTTCTGAAGCATCTTTATTTACAATGTCTAATTGCTCAAAGATTGCATCAGTTTGTGGAATTTTTTTTGAGGTTGAACTTTCTTTACCCTTCTGAGCTTGTAACCTAAATTATTTAATTTGACTCGAATTGTTTCTGATGTATGTAACTTTTCATCGCTGTAACCATACTTTTCGATTAATTGCTTTCTGACTTCGGCTGCACTGAGTCTAGTATATAGTCTTTGACTTTTAAAACTCGGATCTGTTTGACTATAAAAGTCAACTAAATTTTTTATATCTTCTAAAAGATTTGGTAGGTGTTCTTCTGCTTTATAACGTCCTTTGCCACTCATGTTATCAACACAAGTAATACCGCTTTTTAATTCTCTTGTCCCTTTCCGAATTGTGTCTCTATTCCATCCTAGTTCTGATTGTGCAAGCCTTTGCCCTCCTAAACCTAAGCCCTGAACTGTCTGTGCCATAAATTTACGCTTTTCAGCACCTTTTAATTGAGATGCAGTTTCAATCAACAACTTTTTAAGAGAATCAGTTAATACTATAGTCACCAGTTGCCACACTCAAAAACTCAATCATTATTCAAATTACTACAAAAGGGGGATGAAGGGGCTGCCGTCGGCAGCCCCTTCATCCCCCTTAAAAATGATTATCATTATTGCTAATGGAATAGTTTATTTTCTGGAAGTCCCTTAAAATAGTATCGAAGACCCAAATATAGTTTTTGTTTTATATTAATGCTATTAACTCTTCAGATAAGTGCCCATCTTCCATTTTAATAATGCGGTCAGCAATATCAAGAATACGATTATCATGCGTAACAATTAGAATAGAGCAACCTTGCTGTTTGGCTAGTTTTTGCATGAGTTCGACAACAGCACGACCGCTATATTTATCTAAAGATGCTGTAGGCTCATCAGCTAAAACTAACTTAGGTTGTGAAGCTAAGGCGCGTGCAATAGCAACTCTTTGTTTTTGTCCTCCTGAAAGATTTTCAGGATAAGAATCAATTCGCTCACCTAAACCAACATCTGTTAGCATTTTTACAGAACGTTCACGAATTTCCTTACGGCTTAGGTTATCGTGTAGTTCTAGTGACATTTCCACATTTTGTTTTGCTGTAAGAAATTTCAGCAAGTTATGAGATTGAAAAATATAGCCAATATAGCGACGTGTTTGCATCAATTTTTGTTCGCTAGCTCCCAAAAGCTCTTGACCAAAAACTTTCAAACTTCCAGCCTGGACAGATCTTAGACCACCAATTAATGTCAATAATGTTGTTTTTCCAGAGCCAGATGGGCCTTCCATAATAGCTATTTCACCAGGATAAACTTTTAAATTAATATTAAATAAAATTTGTTTATTTAGCTCACCTTGTCCAAAAAAATGCTCTAAGTTTTCTATCTCAATAATTGGCTTGTTATTCATAATAATTTTGCTAAAATTTTAAAATTAAAAGACATCTGCTGGATCTGCATCTTTTAGCTTACGCACTGCAATAATACCAGAAATAAAGCACATTAATACTGTCAATATTAATATGTTTACTCCTCTATTTACTGTCATAAATATTGGCAAAAATGATTCTGCTCTAGTTAAGTCATATAGCAATAAACTAATAATATATCCAGGAAGATAACCAAAGAATGCCAAAATTAAAGCTTCTTGAAAAACAAGACTCAATAAGTATTTATGCGAATAACCCATTGCTTTTAATGTTGCATATTCGCTGAGATGATCGGAAACATCTGCATATAAAATTTGATAAACAATAACCGCACCAACAGTAAAGCCCATAATAACACCCAAACCAAAAATTACCCCAATTGGGCTGCTTTCAGCCCAATATTTAGTCTCTAACTCTACAAATTCTTGTTTAGTCACAACTTTCACATCTTTTTGGGGTAGATTTTTTCTTAAAACTTCAAGAACTTTTTGGATATCATAACCGGGTTTAACATTAATTAATCCTACGTCTATTTGTTGAGGAGAGCGATTTTTAACAATCCGAAGAAAATTTAAATCACTAGTAATTAAATTAGCATCAGCTGAAAAAGACGGCCCCATAGTAAATAAGCCAGCTAAATTAATTCTGCGATCATTAACTTCACTATATACAGATTCACCTTTTTCTAGTTTATTTTTCATAAAATTAGTACCCCATTCAGGACGTGAGGTAATATCAAATAAAACTGTATCTGGCTGTTTTAATTGCTCTAAATGTTCTTCAACTCCTTGTAAAGGTAAAATAGGTTTGTTTGGGTCAAAAGCATAAGTTAATATGGGATAAGACTGAGCAGTATTAGGGTTTTTCCATGCTAAAACATCAACGTATGTCGAATTAACTGATTCAACTCCCTCATAGTTCAAAGTATCGTACAATAACGGTCTAGGAAAACTTTCCATATAGTAAATAGCGATTGTTTGAGAACTCAGCATCACAATATCGGCTTTCAGATTTCTATGGAAAATTGTATTGCAGTCATACAAGCCATCTTGAAATCCTAACTGCATGAACATGAGAATATCTGCAAAAGCAATGCCAATTAAAGCCACAATGAAGCGAGTTTTAACTCTAGTGAGCTGTAACCAAGCCAAAGGCGTATTTCGTCGAAACATATTCAAAATGTATTTATGGTGAATAAATTTTTCTAAAAAGTATTAGTTCTAAATAAATCTTTATTTCCATCAAGATTTTGTTCAGATACGAATTGATACTTTTACCTGCAAATTAGTCAAATTCGTAACTTTTTGACTATCTTCTGGGTTAATTTTAATCTTAACTTCCATGACTCTGACATCTACATTAGCGGCAGGATCAGTATCAAGAATATTTCTTTTACCAATTTTTAAGCCAACATTTTCTACTGCTCCTTGTAATTCTCCTGTGAAACCCCCGTATTCGCTACTGATAGTTGCTTTTTGGCCTAGGCGAACTTTGCCTATATTAGTTTCATATACTTCAGCCACCGCATACATCTGTTTAGTTTGTCCTAATTCAACAACCCCATTAGAATCAACTACTTCACCAGGATAAGTATGTAATTTTAAAATTTTACCTTCTTTAAAAGTCCGGACGTAGGCTAAATCAAGTTCTTGTTGTGCTTTTTTTGCTGCTGCTATTGCGCTTTCAACCTCAGCTTGAGCGACTTTAACATCTTCTGGACGCACTTGTTGAATGCGCTGTAAGCTAGCTTTAGCTTCTACAATTTGTTGCACTAAGCTTTCTAAGCTTTTACTTCTACTTGCTTGTGTCTCGTTGATTTGCTCCTGTAAAGTTTCTATAACCTGATTTTTAGCCGCTTCCGCTTCTTTAAAACGCTCGTTTGATGTTTTACTTGCTAAACATTTAGTATCACGAGTCGATGCTGGTACTGCACCTTGTTGAAACAATGTTTCATAACGTTGGCACTCTATTACGGCATTATTTAATTCTGCTTTTAAGCTCGAAAGTTTAGCTTGTTGAACATCTTGCTCTCTGAGCAATTTAGTTCTTAAACCAGCCATCTTAGCTTCTTGAGCTTTGCCTTCTTGAAACAACTCTGTTTGTAAACGAGCAATAATTGCTTTTTGAGCTGCAATTTCTCCTTCCTCAGATCCAGATTTCACCAGATCCAAACGAGCCTGAGCAACTTCAATTTCCTTTTGAGACTGTTTGAATTGAGCGTCTAAGCGATCACGACGATCTAAAACAGCAATAATTTGTCCAGCTTTTACCCAGTCTCCTTCTTTGATTAAAAGTTGTTTAACTCTAACTCCTTCTAATGTACTAGAAGCAGATATATTAATTACTTCTCCTTCAGGCTCTAGTCTTCCTAATGCTGTAATAGCTTTTGGTTCCGCAGATGTAACTAAAGGCTTTTGTTTAACAGTTTTAGTATTTAGGAAATAGTATACGGGAATTGTAATTGCTATAGTTGATACCACAACTATCAGGGTAACAAAGTTCCACTTGGGAAGTTTAAATAAAATACTTGCTTGCTTTTGGAGTTTCTGCATTTCAATTTACTAGTAAAATTTTTGCTCAAATTTATTATTTTTCTTCATGAGGTGGAAGAGTTTTTAAATAAATATCAACTGGGTCTTGACGACGTAATTGTAATACAAAATCGGGGAAACCTACTCCTTTATAATCTATATCCAAATTATCCACTGATTCTAAACAATTCTTTACTTTTGGTAGTTGATACCAAGGTGCAGCTGGAAATAAATGATGTTCTATATGTAAGTTAAAGTTGTAACAAAACAAAACTGCAAGAATAGAATTCATCTCACTGGTTCGGCTGATAGAATCTTGTTCGTGCAGTGGAATTGGCTTGGGATGATGACTAGATAAGTATGGAAAAAGTCCAACGTGCTGAGAGAAATTCATATTTTCAAACCAAACAGCATAAATCAACAACATTGGAGTAAATATGATTAGATATTTAACTAATCCCAAATAGAAAATCACAAGAATATGGGGAAGTATAATTGCAATCAATGAGACAAATCCAGCTTTAGCATTGGTATAGCTTTTTTCCTTATACTCGTTCAAAGGATATAACCAAAAAACTTGAAAGGTTAACTTAAAAAACGAAATTGGGAACCAAGTTTTCCAAATAATACGAAATAAGTTGTGGGTAAATTTGGAATTTTCTCTCAATTTGAGAAGAACAGCTTGTGTTGGATCTTTATCTACTACACCAACCCATTTATGATGTTGATAATGTATATTTCTCCAGGAAATATAAGGAATAATGCATAAAGGGCTAACTAATGTACCCGTAATAGTATTCATAAATTTATAAGAGAATAAGGCTTTATGTCCACATTCATGAAGAATTACAAAAAAACGAAAAAGTGATATCCCTAAAAATATTTCTAAAATCCAGTATAGAACGGAAAAGTAAGGAGTTTTTAATAAAAGAGCCAAGCCAATTGCAAAACAAGCTATTTCTGCTAACACTGTAAAAGTTCCATAAAAGTTGTTTACCCTTAAAGAACCGCTTTTAGCTAATTTTTTAGCGATTAATACATAGTCTTCTTTTAACATAATTACCTCCAATGTCAGTCTTTTTATTTGGTTTGTTTGATTTCAAGCCTGGAAATGTGAAAATTTGCAATTTTTAATATTTACATAAGCATTTTTTTAAATTTTTATGACGTTTAGTAAATATTGAGCCTATAATCATTTTTCCAACAGTTCTATCTATTAAATTGCCAAATCCTAAACTAAACTCAATTTGATCTGTATAAATAGTTTGGTTCCCCACAGGCTCAAAAAAATGATAATGGTTAAAGCATTTATATGGGAATCCTACTTTCATAATATCAGCAAAGAACTTATTCTCTTCGTAAACTGTTATCTCAGTTTTCCAATACATCCAAACCAAGAAAAACCGAAATTTAAATTCAATAATTGAACCTATATTCCATTCCTCATGTTTATTAATCCAACGAACTCGATGCGGAAAATGTTTTTCAAAGCCATAAGGTGATGCACAAAAACTAAAGACCTTTTCCACAGGCGCATCAATTTTAATTGTTTTTTTGTACTTCATTTTAATTGAATCTTGTTTGGTAAATTTTATTGTTTTTCTTACTTACATTTAATAATATTTAAATGCTTGCTATAAAAGAACAATTATTCTTGTTTTTAGCTATTAGTTATAAATACCTTCTAAAAGAAGAGAGTATTATATTTAATTTTGACAAGCTAAAACTAATTTAGATAAAACCTAAGTTTGTCAGCTAAATTATGGATGTGGGATTCGCTTAATATTGAGTAATGATTGCCTGTAAGACTATGAAACTCTATAGGTTTAGCAGAAAACTGCTGCCATCCTAACAATTTATCTTGTTTAAACTCTGAAAACCTTTTTAACAAAAAATCTTGGGTTGGCGACATAGATTCGCTTGCTCGTAGAAGAACAATTTGATTTGGATAAACTTCGGGAGCATAATTGAGGAAGGCTTGAGTGTTTGCTTGATAAACTTGCAAAATTTGTTTAATTTGCTCCAAATTGGTATCTGGGGAGATAATTGCGGCTCGCTTTGCTTCTTCTAAGATGTAATTAATTTGTGTTTCAGGTTCTAGCTGTTGTAATTTTGCCTCACAGATGGGTATTGTTTTACCGAAGTTACCGCCTAAGTCTTTTGCAAGTAACACAGCAATCATTACATCATCTATATCTGACTGTCGCAATTGAGCTATAGGTGCTTGAGTATCTATTAAAGCGAGTAAAGCTACTTGTTCGCCCCACGAGTGCAACTTTTGTGCCATCTCAAACGCAACTATGCCACCAAAAGACCAACCGCCCAGGTAGTAAGGGCCTTCAGGTTGGACGCTACGGATAGCTTCTAAATAATCTGTTGCCATCTCTTCAATGGTCATACGAGGTTTTTGTTTCCCTATAAAACCTCGTGCTTGCAATCCGTAGAAAGGTTGCTTGTTACCTAGATAGTGCGTTAGGCTAGCGTAACATAAAACGTTACCACCAATTGGATGAATGCAGAAAAAGGGTGGCTTTGAACCTTTAGTTTGTATTTTGACTAAGGGAGACCACTGTTGAGTTTCTTCTTGTTGACGGAAAATACTTGCTAATTCCTCAATAGTTGCTCCTTGAAAAAGTATGGAAAGAGGTAGGTTCTTACCAAATTTATCTTGAACATGAGCCATCAACCGTACAGCTAGCAGAGAATGACCGCCAATTTCAAAGAAATTATCTTGCACACCCACAGGATGAACCTGTAAAATTTCTTCCCAAATTTGTACTAGTTGCATTTCTAAAAAATCGCGGGGTGGAACGAAATTCTTACCCTTGTTAAAAGTGGACATATCTGGAACAGGAAGAGCATTGTGATCTACTTTGCCATTAGAAGTGATTGGCATTTTGTCCAAGATCACAAACGCCGATGGCATCATAAAGTATGGTAATGCTTCTGTTAGGTGATTCCGTAGTTCTGTAACACTAACGCCAGAAGTTGTAGGTACGATGTAGGCTAAAATTTCTAAATCATCTGTCGAACGTAGTTTTTTGGCAACGACAGCAGCTTCACTAACATTAGCAAGCTTGAGCAAGTGATTTTGGATCTCACCTAATTCCACCCTAAAACCACGTATTTTAACTTGATGATCCATCCTACCTAAATGTATCATCTCGCCATTTGGTAAGAGTTTTGCTAAGTCTCCTGAACGATAAATGAGTTCTTGGGGTTTATAAGGGTTTTGAACAAACCTTGTTGCTGTTAGTTCATCTCTGTTGAGATATCCGCGACTAACTCCATCTCCACCAACACATATTTCTCCTGGTACACCCACAGGAAGTAAGCGTAACTGAGAATCCATAATATATGTTGTAGTGGTAGGGATAGGAATACCAATGTTACAAACGTTTTCCTCTATTTCTCGTTCAGTAATTTCTTTAAAGGTGACATGTACTGTAGTTTCCGTAATCCCGTACATGTTAATCAGTTTCACATTGGGATAGGCTTGTTTCCAAGCTTTAAGTTGAATAGGATGGAGTGCTTCACCACCAAAGATGATGTATCGTAATGCAATATCTACTTGTGGTTGTTTGAGGATTTCTTGCATCAAGCTATAAAAGAAAGTTGGTGTTTGATTTAAAACAGTCACTTTCTCACGGATAATTAGTTCTAAAAAACCAGCAGGATCTCTAGTTAATTCTTGAGGAACAACAATTAATTTACCACCATACAGCAATGCACCATACATTTCCCAAACGGAAAAGTCAAAGCCATAATAATGGAACATTGTCCAAACATCGCCGTCATTGAAAGTAAATTGCAACTCATCATTTACCAAAAGTCGAACCACATTTCGATGTTCTAATAAAGCTCCTTTTGGTTTACCAGTAGAACCGGAAGTGTAGATACAATAAGCTAAATTGCTGGGGATAGCTTTGCTGATAGGGGGATGAGATGGTTGTGCAGCAATGCTTTCACTATCAGTATCTAAGCATATTAAAGATGTAATCTGCGTTGGTAAACGTTTAATTGAAGCTTGAGTGGCGATCGCATGGGTGACTTGAGAGTCTTCAACCATGAAAGAAAGCCGCTCTTGAGGATAATTAGGATCTATTGGAAGGTAAGCACCACCCGCTTTGAGAACACCTAAGATCGCCACAACAGTATCTAATGATCTGTTGAGGCAAAGAGCAACCAAAGTATCTGTTTCTACCCCTTGTTTTTGAAGGTAATGTGCCAGTTGGTTAGCGCGAGTTTCCAGATCCTGATAAGTTAGATATTGATTTTCATAAACTACTGCTATATTATTCGGAGTTTTGCTTGCTTGTTCTTCAAATAATTGATGAATAGTTTTATCTTCAGGATAAGAAGCTTGTGTCAAGTTCCAAGTAATTATTTGCTGATATACTTCTGCTTCACTCAAAATAGTTATATCATGAATCTTTTGTTGAGGATTAGCAACCATTTGCTTGAGAAGTATCTCAAAGTGACGAAACATTTGTTCAATAGTCCCAACATCGAACAAGTCACTGTTGTATTCCCAGTATCCTTGTAATCCTGACTCTGTTTCTTCCATAGACAGAGTTAAATCAAACATTGCTGCATTCCTATCCAAATTCAAGGAAGATATGCTCAAGCCTGGTAGATTTAACTCACCTATTGGGGTATTTTGCAAAACAAAACAAACCTGAAATAGAGGATTATAACTTTGGTTTCTTTCAGGGCAGAGTTTTTCAACTAACTTTCCAAATGGTAGGTCTTTGTGAGCAAAAGCATCTAAAGCAACCTTTCTGACCCGTTCCAGCATCTCTTGGATTGTAGGATTGCCCGATAAATCCCCACGCATTACCAAAGTGTTGACAAAAAAACCAATTAGTATATTTAAATCGCTGATATTACGGTTAGCAATTGGTGAACCAACTAGAATATCTTTTTGTCCGCTATAGTAGGAGAGCAAAATTATAAAAGCAGTTAACAAGGTCATATACAGTGTAGCTGCTGTTTGTTGACTTAGCTGTTTTAACTCCTGAGTTAATTTTTTATCAAGTTGAAAGTATAGGAGAGAACCGTGAAAAGTATGTGCTGAAGGGCGGGGTCTATCTGTAGGCAAAGTCAGCAAATTTGGTACACCTACTAACTGCTTTTGCCAGTAATTATATTGTTCTTCTAATAATTCATTAGTTAACCACTGACGTTGCCAGTAAGCGTAATCAGCATATTGCAGTGCTAGTTTTGGCAATGGATAGGGTTGCCCAGCTATAAAAGCTTTGTAGAGAGTGGCTAGCTCTTGAATAATAATTCCCATTGACCAAACATCTGAAATGATGTGATGTATTGTTAGTAATAAAACATAAGATTCAGAACCTAATTTTAATAATTTAAACCTTACTAAAGGTGCAGTTGCCAGGTCAAATGATTGTTGTGCTTCTTGATTGGCCAAGTATTGCACTTTTAATAACTGTTCTTTTTCAGGTAATACTTGCAAGTCTATTACTGACAAAGGTACGGTTACGTCGGTGTTAATTACCTGTATAGTGGAACCATTTATCATTTTAAAGCTAGTACGGAGAATTTCGTGACGCTTTACAATTTCAGCTATACATTTTTCTAAAACAACTAAATTAAGATTTCCGACAATTTTACGAGCGGCTGAGATGTTGTAAGTTGAACTCTTAGCTGCTAGTTGATCTAAAAACCATAATCCTTCTTGATTAAAGGTTAGAGGAATTTCTTTATCCCTTGGAACAGAGGGAATAGAAATTGAAGAAGTAAGTTTGAGTTGATTGTGTTGATTTAGTGATGCGAGCAGAACTGCTTTATGTTCATTGATGGATTCACGAATTTCTGGTGTTAGTGCTGTTTTAGCAGCGCGAAGATGAAGTTTTTCACCTTCAGCCCACAATTTAATACCACGTTCTGATAATTCAAATAAAAGTTCATTTAAGTTCATAAAACAATTTCCTCCATATCTTCAGCAGGGCTATCAGAAGCAAAGATTGATGCATTAATAGTCGTGAAAGTAAATTGCATGAGCAGTGAATCTGCTAGTTGCTCAATGGTAATTCCCTCAATAAATCTTTCGATTGCTACATCTACTTCTAATTCCTTAACAAAGCGATTTTTTAATTCCATAGCAGTTAAGGAATCTAATCCTAGTTCATTTAAAGCCTGTGTAGCCTTCAGCAGATGTGATGAGTTAAAACCAAGAACTTTGCTTAAATGCTTTTCTATATAATCTATTAGCACTGCATGACGTTCTTTAAGAGGAGTAATTTCTAATCTTTGTCTAATACTGAGATTATGAGGTTGTTCCTCCAGGGACACATTTACTATTTTGTCATTCACAGACGTGGCACTAATATGATGCTGATATTCTTCTACTAAAGTTTGTAACAACTGTGGCAGTAACTCTAGCTGTTCTGGTAAAAACTTGCCCGTATCTTCTAAAATTTTTACTATTTGCTGGGTATCAACTTGATGAATGTAGTTAGCGATCGTGTTTAGTTGTTTTCCGTTCCCATTGTTATGATTAGTATGGCTGCCATTTTTAGTTTCCCCAATCCAATAGCGTTGACGTTGGAAAGGATAAGTGGGTAAAGCCAACTTTTGGCGGCGATAATCTCGGTCAAATTCTAACCAGTTTACCAGTACTCCTTGGGCATATAACTGTCCCAAACTAATCAACATTTGTTGCCAATCTTGGCTACGAGGATTTAAACTCGGCAACCATATTCCAGTATCTTCTGGTAAACATTGACGACCCATTCCTAACAAAATAGGTTTAGCCCCTATTTCCACATACACTTTATAGCCTTGTTGATAAAGTGTATTCATACCAGAGGCAAATTTAACTGGTTGCCGTGCATGACGAACCCAGTATTGAGGAGTGGTGATATCGTTACTAGCCACTTCTCCAGTCACATTAGAAATTATGGGAATACAAGGTTTGTTATATTTGATTTCTGACGCAATACTTTCAAACTCTCTTAAAATCGGTTCCATTAAAGGTGAGTGGAAAGCATGAGATACTTGCAATGGTTTAGTCTTTACTCCTTGGGCTTGAAGGGTTTTGCAAACAGCAGCAATAGCTTGAGAATCACCAGAAATTACGATACTTTGAGAACCATTAATAGCAGCAATAGCGACTGCTTCACCAGAGGACTCAATTACTTTTTGAACGTGGTTCTCGGATGCTAAGACAGCCATCATTTTACCGTTGCTTGGTAAAGCCTGCATTAATCGTCCTCTGGTGGCAATTAACATCAAAGCATTTTCCAAGCTAAAGACGCCTGCAACAGTAGCAGCAACATACTCGCCGATACTGTGACCCATAACGGCATCTGGTTCAATGCCCCAAGATTTCCATAATTGAGCTAGGGCATATTCAATTGCAAAGATAGCGGGTTGAGTGTAAGCCGTTTCATCAATTAATGAAATTTCTCCTGGTTCTGGATACAAGATATTCAGTAAGGAGTTATTTAGATAAAGACTTAAAATTGCATCGCATTGCTCAAGAGCTTTGCGAAAGGTAGGCTGGGTTTCATAGAGTTCTCGACCCATGTTAGCATACTGTGAACCTTGCCCTGTAAACAAAAATGCGACTTTTAAGCGTTTTTTGCTAGTCAGTTGACCTTTCACTAATCCTAAAGTATCTTGTTTAGCGGTAAAAGCTTGCAATTGCATTAGTAACTGTTCAGTTGATTCAGCTACTAATGCAAGGCGGTAATCAAAATGCGAACGCCCTGTATTAGCTGTAAAGCAGATATCTACAATTGCTGCTGTAGAATTACTTTCAATAAACTTCTCATAACTTTGTGCTAAATCTTGTAATCCTTGCTCTGTTGTTGCTGATAATGACAAAATATGCAGTGGACGCTCATTGGAATCCCAACTTTTAACCTGCGTGGCTTGTTTGGGTGCTTCCTCTAAAATTAAATGCACATTTGTTCCACTCATCCCGAAGGAACTAACTCCAGCAAAACGCTTGCCTGTTTTTGAATCCCAAGGAGTTAATTCTGTAGGGACTACAATTGGTAGTTTTGCCCACGGAATATAAGGATTGGGATTTTTAAAATGGAGATGAGGCGGTATTTGCTGATGTTGTAGAGAAAGAACTACTTTGATCAAACTAGCTATCCCCGCTGCTGGCTCCAGATGTCCAAAATTGGTCTTAACCGAACCAATCTTAAGAGGTTCATCCTCTGAGCGACCTTGAGCTAACACCTTATTTAAAGCTAATACCTCAATTGGATCTCCTAATGGGGTTCCTGTTCCGTGGGCTTCTACATATTGAATTTGACTTGGCTCTACTTTGGCATTTTCTAAAGCTTGGCGAATTACAGATTCTTGAGCAGAACCATTGGGGGCTGTCAGTCCATTACTTTTACCATCATGGTTGACTGCGGAGCCTTTAATTAAAGCCAATATCTGATCTCCATCTGCTACAGCATCAGATAAGCGTTTTAGAATAACAATTCCACAACCTTCTCCCCTGGTATAACCATCAGCAGCAGCATCAAAAGTTTTGCAACGGCCATCTGTTGCTAAGGCTTTCAACTTACAGAAAGCAATAGTTGGTTCCGGGGATAATATTAGGCTAACTCCACCAGCTAATGCTAGATCGCTTTCTCCTGAACGTAGACTTTGACACGCAAGATGAACTCCTAAACTAGAAGAAGAACAACTGGTATCCAAAAATAAACTTGGGCCTTGTAGCCCTAACACATAAGACAAACGCCCAGCGGCAATACTTCTAGTATTTCCTAAACTGTTGTAAGCATCAATCCATGTCGAATCTCCAGAATTAAGATGAAACCGGGAATAGTCCTCAAAACCAATTCCCATAAACACGCCTGTTTTAGAGCCTTGTAATCGTTCTGGTGCAATTCCTGCATTTTCTATAGCTTCCCAACTTACTTCTAAAAGCAGTCTTTGCTGTGGGTCCATGTTTTCTGCTTCTCTTGGGGAAATCCCAAAGAATTGGCAGTCGAAACGATCTACCTCATCTAAGAAGCCTCCATAACGGGTGTACATTTTTCCTGGAGTATTCGGATCTGGATGATAGTAATGCTCCACATTCCATCTTTGTGGAGGAATTTTATCAATTGCATCTACTCCATTTTGCAGTAAGTGCCAAAATGTTTGGGGATCGTTTACTCCTCCAGGAAAACGACAACCTATACCGATAATGGCGATTGGTTCTCTCTTTTTTTGCTCTGCTGCTTCTATTTGGGTGCGTGCTTGCTTTAAAGCTTGAATTATTCTGTTTGATGAATAAATTTCTTCTGGATTTTGTTCAGAAATCTGATACATTTTTCTTAGCCTTTCAACAAGTTTTCTAGTAATTCTAATTCTTGAGCAATTGATTGCTCAATTTCATTTTCTAAAGAGTTAAATAATGGCGATGAAGTATTTTGTTCTACTTTTATTTGCAATTCAGTGGCTTTTGGAGTGTCTGCTGTTTTTACCTTAACTTCCTTGGCTAAGTATTGAGCTAGAGATGCAATTGTAGGGTAATTCCAAAGGATTGTTGGTTCTAAAGAATGTTGTAGCCATTCTGATAAGTCTTGTGCTGCTTCAACTGCCATTACTGAGTCCATGCCATAATCTGAAAAAGAAGCAGTAGGAACAATTGACATAACATCTATTTTTAATTTTTGAGCCAGCCAATTTTCAATCCAAGTTTGTATAGACTCAGTACTGTGGTCATCATTGACTTCTATAAATTGAGCCTGGTTATTTTCTACTGATTGTATTGACTCTTGATTTTCAGTAAATTCTAAACTAATCCTAGACTCAATTTCAGATTTATTGTTGGGTAGATTACGTCGCAATAATTCATCGAGTTCATTATCTTCTCCTGCCAAAGTTTGTTCTATATCACCTATGCTCGTCACATAATCAGATATCTGAGTAGTTAAAGCATTAGTATCAGATACAACTACTTCTCCAGCAATTCCAGAAATAATACTTTGGAATTTTTGTTCAAACTGAAATTCTGCCCAATTTTTAGCACGAATTAAATTCTCAGAAACATGAACTTTAGATGCTCCTTGAACCGCAGCTAGTAGAATAGCGAAGGTAGTTAGTTCACCTGTACGAATATATGCCCAATGAACTGCGGTGTGATGCTCAGAAAAAGAATTTCGATGATTAGTTAAATGGTCATTAATCTGCTCTGCTGCTATTTTCAATCGTTGAGCAATTTCAGGTGTTCCTAACCCCTCACATAAGAATTTTTGTAATTCTTGACTTTTATTAATTATACGAGAACCTAAAAAGCTATTGAGAGTTTCTGTTGGGCCTTCAAAAATTCGTAATAATCTCGCATCACGAAGGATTTGAGGGGCAATATTTGTTTCTATATAGCCACGGCCCCCTAACAACTGAACTAAATGATCAGATGCCTGCCAAAAAAATTCTGGGCCTGATGTTTTACAAGCTGTATAAGCTTCTTCTGGAACAGAATATCCCAAATCCAACAACTTAGCAATTGTAAAGATTAACGTTTCTAAGGCTGTAATGGCAGATGTAAGGTCGCTCAAACGAACTAATGTAGTTGGGTTATCAAGTAAACGACCTGTGGAAATAAAACGACGCTCACTATAACGAAGCATCAACTGAGCGCAGCGTTTCATACCGCCAAGACTCATTACACCCAAACCCAACCTACCAAACATCATGGCATCTTGAGCTACCTTCATCCCATGTCCTGCTTCTCCCAGTAGATACTCTGGAGTAACTGGAACATCTTCAAAGTAAATAGTATTTTGAACCATACCTCGCATACCCATTGTGAGTGCTTCGGGGCCTTGACGTATACCCTTCGTACCCTGACGCACAACAAAACCGCTCATGCCCATTAGTTGATGGTTTGCATCTAGCAATTGCACAAAGACGTTAATAGTTCCAGCCCATGAGCCATGTCCAATCCATGACTTTTGCCCATTTATTCTCCAACCACCCTTATTATCCGGTATAGCAGTTGTTGCAATGGCCCTTGGATTCGAGCCTGCACCAGGTTCTGTAATTGCAAAACCAGCTAACTCACGACCTTGAGCAATCAAAGGTAAAAGTTCTTCTTGCACAGTCTTGCTAGCCCAATTTATAATTGGGCGAGTTCCTAAGACATGGTGAACGCCCACAAAAGAAGCAAGGGTTAAGTCTATAGCCGCTAGCTGTTCGATTACACGAAGAGTATCTTGATAATTAAGAGCCATTCCACCATATTGCTCTGGCACTTGCATACCAAGGAGTCCATGATTGCCAAAGTCTAAGACAATGTAAGGTGGAATACAACGACGTTCATCAATCAAGCGAGAATTAATTCTCTCATTTGCATAACTGCGGAGCCACCCGATTAAATCGTTAGCACGGGATTTACTTTTATCTTCTACATTGACTGAATTATGACTTGAGTTTTTGATAGATGTTGATGAAGTGTGGATAGGTTTAGATTCTGCTGGCTGAATTTTGGTTTGCAATTTTACAGACTTTATTACTTCAGATTTCCATAAACCTACAGTATTTAAAGAATCTTCTAAAAACCCACTGCGACAGGCGTGACGCTGAATCTTTCCACTAGATGTTTTAGGTATACTGCTAGGTTTAAGGAACGCTACTGCATAAACTTGCAGTTCATGTTGTTCTGATACGGCTTTACGGATACTGCTGGCGATTCCATCTACATCCAAATTCCGCAGATAAGCCCGTTCTACTTCTACTGCTATAACTAGTTGCTCTTGCTCTTTAACCTCTATTGAAAAAGCTGCACAACAACTACTGTGTAAAGCTGGATGAGAATTCTCTACAGTCAGTTCAATATCTTGAGGATAGTAGTTACGTCCTCGAATAATAATTACATCTTTAATGCGTCCAGTAACGTACAGTTCTCCATCTTGCAAAAATCCTAAGTCACCAGTGCGAAGAAATGGGCCTTCACCTGCATCCATCAAATAGGCGTGAAAAGTCTGTTGAGTTTGTTCTGGTTTTCTCCAATACCCAAGAGCAACACTTTCTCCAGATACCCAGATTTCTCCAACTTCTCCGTCTGCACAGGTAGTCTTTGTTTCGGGGTGAGCAATTACTATTTTTTGATCTAACCAATTACAGCCACAACTTGTAATTGCTTGGGCATTTGCTGAGTCCTCAACAGCATCCACAACTCGGTTTTGTGACAATTCCGTTCCATCAACCAAGCGAACAATAGGGCTTTCACTCGTTAGACCACCACTGACAAATAAAGTTGTTTCAGCCATGCCGTAACAAGGATAGAATGCCTCCATGCGGAAACCACAATCAGCAAAAGTCTTAGCAAAACGTTCCAGTGTTTTAACACGAATGGGTTCTGCACCAGTAAACGCAACTTTCCAACTGTTCAAGTCAAGTCCTGCTATTTGTTCGGGTTTAATCTTTTGTACACACAGTTCATAAGCAAAATTTGGGCCGCCACTAGTGGTTGCTTTAGAGTCAGAAATTGCTTGCAACCAACGTATAGGCTTCTGAAGAAAAGCCACTGGTGGCATAAGTGTGACTGGAAAACCTCCATAGATTGGCTGTAGTACTCCACCTATTAATCCCATATCGTGATAAGGCGGTAGCCAGATAACACCCTGACTCTTGGGTTCATGCTCAAAACATTTATGTATTAAACTTAAATTATGCAGTAGATTGCCATGAGAAACCATCACTCCTTTTGGCATTCCTGTAGACCCAGAAGTGTACTGGATAAAAGCTAAAGTATCTCTGTCTAATTGTGGCGACTGCCAATCATTAGCCAGGCTAATATTAATATCATCAGTAGTTATACAATTTAATTTTGTGCCAGGCAGTTCTTTTTTTAAAGTTTTTTCTATATCGCTGAAAACTGATTTTGTTGTCAGGACAATAGTTGCTTGGGCATCAGCCACAATTGCTTGTAATCTATGGTTATGATGGTTACGTCTGGGAGGATATGCTGGAACTGCTATTACTCCTGCATATAAACATCCAAAAAAAGCAGTAATAAATTCTAGCCCTGGTTGATAAAGTAAAAGTGCCCTTTCACCGATTGCTTCCTGGCTTTGCAGCATTGTTGCAATGGATCGCGCTTTTATATCTAACTCTTGATAGGTAAGGTTGACTTGTTCTGTTTCTCCATTGGAAAGAAAGGTAAAGGCAATTTCATTTGCTTGATTCTCTTGTCTATAACGAAGTAAATCTACTAAGTTAGCAATTTGATTTAGATTATTTTTACTAGAAATTAGCATTTTTAACAATACACTCCTTAAAGATCACAGTAATTTTAGTATAAATTTTTACCACCAATAATTGCGGTTAAAGTTTTTTCTTCGTAAAAGAGGTTATACCTTTATACACGCAAATAAAAGAATGGTAATGCTTCTTTTTATATTCATCTGATTTGATTTTCAATTTTATGCACAAGCTGCTTCTTCGTCACGGAATCTTTACATTCCATATTCTGGTTAGTATTTCTAATGCTTCGCTCTTGACATCGCACATAGTAACAATTAGGAAAAACTATTATTTTTGCAAATCTTTGATTTTATTTGTTCTCTACCATGATTGCTCTGCAAGGCAGGATTCTGATCTAATAAGCATAGATTTTGCTTTATTTCCAGCATTTGCTGCAATAGATAATCTACTTCAGTTTGAAGCTGGCAAAGCTTTAATTGTTGATCAAATGAATAAACGGACTGTTTTGGCTCCATTTGAGAATTTATTTACCTCCTTAAATTTGAAATAACAAGAGTAGAAGAGGTCGGAACTATTTATCATTAATCAGGACTTACGCAACTGGCACAAATAGCGGGCAGGGCGCAGCCCTGACAGGCGACAATTTAAATCAAACCAAGCACATAAGAATACTTGGGCGTTTCAGTTGCTGAATTAAATAATTAGAAAGCAAGTTATGCTTGATTTGATAAATAGTTTGACCAGTTGTATAGGCTAAATTCTTTAACCTAACCCAAACTAACATTGCACAAGCGATATGATTTCTTTGAAGCCTAGCTTTCCGACATTGGCAAAATTCAATCCCAGTTAATTGTTTAATTTCTCTGTGAAACTCCTCGATTTTCCAACGAATTTTACACACCTCTTGTACAACATCCGTGGAACTTTGAGATAAATCGTTAGTTGCGACATAATCCGTTCTGTTGGTAGAAACAGTAACCCGGAATAGTTTCACTTTTTTATTAGCTGGGAACCCTTTAATTTTGATTATCTTACCACAATCTAATTCTTCTTGACTCCATTCTAATAATTCAATACGTTTATATTTTGCTTGACCAAATGTATCATCAACTAACCGATTGTCTTTTAAAGGGCAATAATAAATTTTGTCTAAGCTATCAATATATAGCATTAAACTGTGTACCGCATACCATGTATCCATCAAAACAGTATCAAATGGTAAAAGCTTATGATACACAAGGCTTTGGAGCATGTCTTTCACATGGTCTATCTTGGTTTTGCCATCGACATCAGGATTAAAAATTCGATAATCTATGACCCAAAATCTTTGAAGTGTAGGGTTGACATACACGCAGCTAACTACGCCAATGCCTTTAAGGACACCATGCTCATTACCACTATATTGTCTTCTGACTATTTCTATTTCTTCAGAATACCTTTTATCTAAAATGCTATCATCAAATATTATGTAACCATTGTCATCAGGCTCAACTACCTCTTTCACGTTATCCCATAGTAAACGAGGTGTTAATTTTTCTCTTTTCAAATAATAGTTAATTGTATCATGGCTAATACTCTCTAAATGCTCTGCCAAATTGGTAATGGTATAATTAATTTGGCTACTAAGTAGATACTGGCAATAATCTAATTTAGTAAACTTCATATTCAAAAGTATTCGTTACAGTAGCCTGAGCAGCAGCCCAAAAATTTGGTGTGAAAAGGAACAATTTACATTTGTACTCTAGTTCATTTCATCTGCATTTTTATAGTACTTTAGTACTATTTGTTAGCGATCGCATTGTGCCAGTTGCGTAAGTCCTGATTAATGATGCAAAACTTTCAGAGATATTTATATTTAATACGGCTATTAAGCCCCAGGGCAAACGCACGCGATTTCTCAAACCCTTGCTGGACAAGGATATTGATGAAAAAATCGCCTGAATCATCAAAGACCCAAACCCTTGCTATTAAAGGATTCTTATACTTTAGATGTGTTTGCCCTGTATTAAGCCCCTTTTACTTATCCTTACTGCCACTCCTACATAAAACAACTCAAAGTCAGTACAAAAAGTTCATGAGTTAACTTCAAATTCGCTTCTTCTAATTCCAGAAAAATACTCAAAAAATTTTCAGCTTCAACCTACATTCCACAGGTCTATCAGGTCAATAGATAATATTTTCGGCAAGGAGCACCGAGAAACTGGAGAATCCAACGTCGTTCATCGGTAAGATTAGCAATCTGTTTAACGTCAGAGATCGTTAATAGATGAATCGATATGAAACATTGAAATACCCAACGGAGAGTAGGAGTGGCAGTCGGCTTGCCCAACTGATTGCTGATGGTTTGTTTATCCTGTTCTAGAGCTTGGCGTAGCATCCTCTGCCCTAAGCTGTAAACTAAATATGTCTTTTCTTTTGGAATAGCTTCTCTCATAAAAATTAATACTAGTGTTCAACTATACATAACTATCGGAGTATGCAAGTTAGAGGTAATGAAGCAAAGTAGCTACGGAATTACACTTTTTATTTACGTATTACGGGAAGTATCTTAAACTTGTAGAACTGATCTAGCTTACGAACTAATATAAAATGTTAAGTTTTTTATAATACTATTTAAACAGTAAAATTACATAAAATAACGAACAAAGCTACCATTGTTGCAGTATTTCTACTGCTGCTTTCTGGAATGCCTTGGGACTTCCGGCACAAAACTGCTCAACGGGCAACTTTAGTGCCAACTCAAGGACAGCAACAGAATAGCTGCGACTCTGCTTACCCAGATTTATTGCATTCCAAAGAATTCACCAGACTTAGATTGCCCAGATGTTACCCAGAGAAGGTTTAGAGTATTGCAACGACCCTCACAGGTTTGACCAGCTGTTCTTATGCCATATAAATGTATTTACTTTATCTTAAACTTTCCAGTTAGCTGGAGAGTCAAGTGAGAACAGGATCATCTTGCTAATTATTTGCTATTGGATTATGTGGCAGGCTTTACTTCCACAACACCACGATACATTTTCATACCGCAGGTGAACTGATATTCACCAGGGTACTTAGGAGTAAACTCTACTGAAGTGGTTTGGTTAGGAACAAGGTTAATCGCTAAGTCAAAGTCCGGCATGAGCAACTTATCAAAGCACTTGCTCAAATTGTGACGTTGGAAGTCCAATCTTACTGGTTGTCCTACCTCTACAATTACTCGTTCCGGTTTGTAACCCTTTTCAACCGTAACAGTCGCTTCTTGAGTACCTTCTGGTGTTTTCGCTGCTTTTGTTGCTGACTTTGTAGGCAAAGAAAGCTCTGCTTGGCTCTGTTGAGTAGTAGTTACTGGGGTTGCTTTTGCAGTCGAGTCAGGAGGTTGAAATTCTATCACTCCTCGGAACATATTCATACCACAGTTGAAAGTATAAGTACCTGGTTTGTCAGATGTGAACTCAATGGATGTGACTTCGTTGAGTGGTAGGTTTTTGGCGATATGGAAATCAGGTAGGCGTATTTCTTCAAGACAACTACTAGGGTCACGGCGTAGGAAATTAAGGCGGACTCTTTGACCGACATTGACTAGAATTTGACTAGGTTCATAGCCTCCATCTACAGTAATGCCAACTTATTGAATACCATCATGTGCTTCGGCTTTTTGGGACTTTGGTTTACTTAGGAGAAACCACCAGATTTCTAGTCCGATTAACCCCAGACCGGCTGTTGTAATCAGCGCTAAAGTAACGTTGCCTGTAAAATTAAACCAAATGATGAAAGTGAGCAGTGCGATCGCAGACCGCCTCGACCGTAAGAAAATCATGGTTGTTACCCACATATTCAGAATGTTAATTGTGGGTATGTTGCCTTTTGTGACGCAGATTTGGCAAGTTTACGTATTAACGCTCTTTTATTACTCTCATGAGAGTATAATTAATTACTAAGAGTTTAACTTAGCAAGGGTATTTAATTGGGTTCAAGAACAGCTACCTCCACGATCACCGTGGTAGATCAGTACTGCGATGCCTATAGAGATTTGTTTCCAGAAGTGAGGACATTTGAAAATTTTAAACATCTTGGTATTGAGTTAGGTCGAGGGGGAGTATTATCTCCCGCCCCTCCCATTTAGAACCGGACATACCCGTTTCCGTGTATCCGGCTCCCGACAATCTTAAGTATCCCTTTTGCTCATGTGGATATATTGGTGACAGGATTGATGTACTGCCATCATATTTTGGGATTTCCAATTATTGTGGTTGTCATCAATGTGATGGAGATGTATATCTTCACCGTCTATGAACCGAAGACCGCAATACCCACACTTATGGTCTTGTTTGATTAAAACTTTGGCTGTTATCCCATCGTAGTGTTTGGATTCTCTTTTACTCCAGTAAACAATGTCACCATTAAATGGGGAGGCATTCCCCTTAACCATGATGTGTTTGTTTTCTGAATATGGTACTGCTGGGAATGCTTTATCTATTAAAGCATCCGTTTGATGGCGGTTAAGTTTGGGTTCTTTATTAAAGACATTCCATGTTCTCAAACGGGTAAACCACAATGAGAATCTTGAACCATCCATCTTACAGTAACGGTGGTAGTTTCTCCATCCCCTAATTATGGATGAAAGTTTTTCAGCTTTAACTAAAGCACCATAATTCGAGTTGTTGACTATGGCTTTAACTTTCTTACGGAATGTTAAATAGTTCTCCTCTGAGGGCGTACATCTAAACTTTCCGTTTTGCTGGACAATGAAATTCCAACCTAGAAAATTAAATCCGTGAGTCGCGGACACAAATCGGGTCTTTGCTGTCTTAATATTTAGACCTCTAATACGCAAAAATTCTATAATTTCATCAAGAACTTTTGCTTGGTTGTCACCTTTTTTAAAAATAAAAACCATGTCATCTGCGTATCTCACAGATTTATGTATGGCTTCTATTCCATGTAGGGCAACGTTGGCAAGTACTGGGCTGCATACCCCTCCTACAATCTTGCAAACTTTCTGATTCAGACTTTGGGACATCAGAAACTTCCCCGACCCGAAAAACCACATTTACCTGTTCAGTATCCACCTCAACTCGCTTTACTAACAAGCGAATAATTTCTCGTTGGCTATTCCATTCTATTGAGTCAAGGTTGTTGATGACTTTAGAGGAAAACTCCTCCAACCGACCAATAATCAGTCTTAGTTCCCGGTTTAGGGTTGCCTCATCATTAAGATTTTTCACCTGAGCTTCTAAAATTGCAACTCGTTCTTTGATTTTATGAATCCTTGGCTCAAATTCGTTTTTTTCAATAAGACCCTCAGCATAGCTATCAATCAGCCGTGCAATACCCCGGCGTAGCTTGGCAATTTGAGATTCTTTTGTCTTAATATTTTCCTGAACAGCTGAAGTCGGTTCCTGCCCTCGGCGTTGATATTCCATATAAAGACGTTTCCATTAGCAAAAGCCAAGTCCCTCAAACGTTCTAATGCCGGACGTACCAGCGTTGCTCCACTATACCCTGCATCGATAAAGGTCAGTTCTTCACATAGTTTTAACCCATCTGCTGCTACCCTCAAGCGAAGGGCAGCTAATTGACTAGCGACTGTCTGAGTTTCTGTTTGCTGTTCTGTAGAAACCCGAGCGTAGATAGCAGCCTGTATTTGGTTAGTGGTCATAAATTAGACCTCAAATTAAGTAAATTTTTGTGTTCTACCCTAGCGACTGAACAAGAGTTAAAGATCATCTGCTTTTACCTGAGATGAGTAAAGTTTTGACAGTAATCGGGCAATTGATTCTCGGGCTGACTTTTTTGCTGTCAGGATAGTTTTTGCGTTTTTTAGTGCAAGGGCTAGATCAGGAAAAAAGTCGGGAGTAGCCTGACTAATCTCTAGCAAATTTGATTCTGTGACAATATCAAAATTAGCAAGCTTTGATTCTGTATCATTTTCAACTTCAGCCGATAAATCTTGCTGTTTCTGTAGCTGGGATAAGGATTCTCCTAAACTAGATTTTGATTCTGTGACAGTATCATCAACCAAAGATTTAGAATTTGTGTCAATATCAAATTGCAACCCTGACTGGTGGACAAATTTGCGATCGCCTAAACTACTAACTAGTTTTGATTTTGTAACTAAATCCTTTTCTCGGTGAATAGATTCTGTGTCATTATCAATACAAAAACAGGAGTATTTATTAATTTTATTTACAGGTTTTACAGCAAGGACTTTGACCATCTTTTGCCTTTCATTGTCTACAACTCTTGTATAGAAAGGTTTGTAGCCAAATTGAGAGCATCCTACCACAGAGTATTTATAATTCTCTTTGGTAGGCGAAAAGCAATTATTGACCTTGAGACTGCAAGTATCTTCAGGCAAAATCCTACTTTCGCTACAAAAACGCTCCAACTTATATACAGCAAGGCTTTTCAGACCATCTTGCTGCTTTTTACTTGTATCTCGGCTCAATACCGTATAGGCATCCAAATCACTCTCACCTGTGAAATTCAGCCATCACGTCTCACCTTCTTGAAACGCTAACTCCAACGAAAACGGTAGGTACCCAGGATTAGCAGCTGCCCACTCGTTGGCTTCTGCAATTAGGGTTTTGTTACCTGAATCGAGATAGAATTGCATTTTGGCACTCTGCTCCAGTCTTTCGCGTTCCCTGCCTCCTATCAAGCGTCGCGCAATTAGGCAATACTCTCTAGCTACACGTTTGGCGTGGGATGCTGCTTGGAGTCGCAACTTAGTCAGTTTCTTCAGTTCTGCCAAAGCGAGAGCGGCTGCTGAGTCGCCTGAAGGTGTACTTTGCTCGCTAACTTCGGCTTTTTGTGAGGTTTCAGACGGCACAATTGCAGGTGTAGATGCAGTAAACGGAATACTGGCAGAATTGATCAATAAGTTTTTGTTATTGTAATTTTCAGCCGCGCTGGGGTTAGAAAGGTATTTAAAATCCTTATCTGAAGTACTTTGATTAACGTTTTCAGCTAATTGTATAATATTTGAAGAAACTGATGAATTATCAGAATTATTGGCACCTGAAGTTAAAGACAAATCTTCTGGTTGTAATAAATTCAATTCTTTGAAATTAGTATTAATTTCCTCAGATTCATCTTGTACCTGTGGTACAAACAATTCCCCTTCAGACACAGCAACTTCTTCAAAGATTGCTACCGCCTGCTGCCCTGTAGGGGCATCGGCAGCAGGCGGTAAGCAGTTACAAAAAACCTTCATATAAAAATAATGACCGTAATTCTCGATTTGATAAGGGTTTTCAGCACTCTGTTTTGCAAATGAGTTTTGAAAGCTATTAAATTGCCCGTCATTGCTTGATTGATAAGGGTTTGAGCTATTTTCTGCCCACGGATCTAAGATGTAGCGTGTAGGATGCCACAAATGCAAATGTTTTTGTAGTGTCTCTTGTGAGATAGTTTTGTGAAAGCGACACTTGTACTCAGCACGTATCGCTTTCCCTCGTTCAGTAGCCCCTACTGGCAACCCTCTATCCCACTCTATTGCCCTTACCACTATCTGAATGCGTTGTTGGGCTTGTTGGCTGCGTTCCCAGTTCTGTTGCTTACGACGGTCAAATGGGATTACGTTATCTTTGGGTTTATGGATGCTGCTAATGCCTGCTATGGCTTCTGCAAAGGTGTTGGCGAATGTACCCAACAGCCTTTCGGGATAACTAATGTAGGCGCTGTACCATTTGTTGCGAATTGTGGATTCTACCCAATGTCGCACCCTAGCTTCGATTTCGTGTTGGTGTCGGCAATATTGGCTGTAGCCGGGGGCGTTCATTGCGGTAGTAAGGCAAAATTCGACTAATTTATCACTCTCTAAGTCTAAAAAGACGATTCCGTAGCCTACAAAGATTTGTAAGAGGGTGTTTGTTTGTCCTTTTCCTGTCCAGCCTGTGGTGATGATTTCTTCCCAGTTGGCACGCCACTGGGCAACGTCAGCAGATTCTTGCTTACGATATCTCTCCCGTGAAATTTGTTTTTTGGCTTTGTTCGCTACCCGTTTGAGTTTGGTTAAATCTTGCCGACTTGCGGCGCGATCGCAATGGTCGAGGAAGATAGAAACTGAGTCACTAATTGCTTGCAGGTCGTCATTAAGTAAAAATGACCCGCTACCCGGTTGCATGGGGCAACGGATGGCTTTGTAGTTGGTTATTTGTTTGGCACTATATGGTTTGGTGTTGGGGAAGATTTCTAGGTGTCCAAGACGCAGTATAAAGCCTGCATTTCTCAAGGTAATCTCTAGGGCGCAGGCTAGGGGAAAGGTGGGCAGGGAGGAAGCAAAGGTTAGGATTAGGTGATAGCCACCACTAAAGCTGGACTGGAGGATAATGATATCGACTATGCCGATGTCCTCTAGCACCGCTTTGATCCGATTTATGGATTCAATGTTATGGTAGTCGCCTTCTAGGTCTAAATCGATTGTGGCGTAACGTGTTGTGTTGTCAAAGCGCAGACCTACTAGTTTTGACTCGTCTTGGTGCAGTTTCCACAGTTGGGAGGGTTGGAGGTAATAGTCAATGGTGCGCCATGCTGGTTTTGCACCTTCTACTAAAGAAGGGGCAATTATCGCCCCAAATGGATGCCAAAAGCGCTCTACGTAGCGTTTACCCACGGATTCGGCGGGCAGGTGGGGTTTGATTTTCTTTTTTGAAGGCTGTGAAAGGCTTAATTGGGGCTTGTTATCAAAATCTGCCCCGAAATTTTCTTGGTACATGAGTGACTGTCCTGATGATTTTTGTGCATCAGGTAGTCTCGCTGTTGGTCAAAATGTGTTAGCCTAAATTTGAAATTTTATTTTGACTTAAGCGGTTGGTTATCCGCTTGTTGGAGGCGACTGGTAATCGTCTCGTGGTTGAAAGCAAACAAAGGTTTATACTTGTTTAGGCTTAGACATACGTAGGCTTAGGCTAAGATTTAGTCCAACACGCTTCACCAACAACAATGCGACTACCCAACTTTTTTTTTGGTAATTATTTAAATGAGGCAGTTCTAGCGAAGTTCTCACTAAATCGACATTCTTAGTTTTGGGATAACAATGCAAAGCTAGTAACACCTACAGGTGTCACGTCACATTGGCTCTTGTTAGTACAACTGGTGAAGATGAAATTACTCATACTCCACCATTGAGTTTAAAAACAAAAAACAGTCAAATATCTTGATACGAGTTCAGCACTCAAAACAGTGAACTCGTACTGTAATCAGTATTGAGATGCTAATCTAGTAAGTAATGTTAAATTGTGGGATAAATTCTCTGCTAGATTAACTGCTTACAGCTACCTATGCAGCACGAATATTCTCCTTATTTCTATTTGTAGATACTTCCATTGTTTTCATTTGAGTCTTATAATCCTCCCAAGTTTTTTCAAATACGTCAGACTCATATATCCGCAATAAAACCTCCTCTTTATCAGTTAAATTTGAAAGTTTCAACAACTCCGCCAAAGACACCTGAATTGGGAAAACATCACTAAACTTTTGCATTAAGTGAAATATTCTCTTCCTCTGTGATGCAGATGGTTCATCCTCCAATTCTGCATCAATTTGTCGCGGACGTAGATTCACAATTTCTAGGCTCATATTCCCTAAATTCCTCAATCCAAACACAACAAACTCATTAGTTATAGCAATAACCCGTCCCACAATTTCCAACTCGGGCCGCAGTCTCTTTTTGAATTGATATACTTGGTCAAGCTGGAAACGTCGAAACGGATTGCGCTCGCCATTCAGCATCCAAGCAATACCATCGCCTATACTACCTATCTCATCTGCCTCCAGAAGGTCTATTACCTGGTTACAAATATCTTGATTGCAAACAAACTTGTATGCTGCATCAATACTTCGGTTAAACTCCATCTCCAGTGCAACAACTGCCTTAAATTTTTCCAGTTCTCGTAATTGAGAAATTAATTCAAAAACTTTCTTGCCCTTGTGATAACTACCAACACTTATATTTAGATTCTCCGAAACCTCCCGAATCACGGGTTTACCCTTCTTTAATTGAGACTTATTCTCATTTATCGAATGATTCAAATTTGAATACTTCGATTCATTCAAACGACGAGCACTCTCCCTTTGTCTTTCTTTCGCTTGGGGACGAAGTACGCTCTCCCAGTACTGCCCCTCGTGAAATTTCTGGTAATGAGTCTTCCCGCCTTCGCGATGAAGATTAAAGTCAAGCACTAGTTTCAAATCTTCTTCAGGCGAACCAGACTCGACAAATTCCACTTTCACAGTGGAAATCCCTAACTGGCGAGCTATCTGCAAGCGACACTTACCTGCCAAGACTACATTGACACCAGTACGTGCAGATACCTTTAAAGATTCAAGAATCCCTTTTTCCGAGATACTTTTTTCCAAAGCTGGACGTTCCTCATTCTCACCATATATTTCTATCAGCTTCGGATGAACAACCAACTCCGCAGGTGAAATATATACAATTGCCGGATTCTTCACCTCAGACATATTTATACTCCGGGTCACAAATTGTCACTCAAAAGATAGGTTCCATCTTGAAAAACCTAAGCAGAAAGCAGAAAAATCTTAACCAGCAAGACTTATAGCACTTTCATCCCTTGGAAAAAGTGACAAGTTGAAAAAATAATTAAATCTTGTAAATGGCAAAGGATTAACTACCAGAAAAACTCTCGAAGAGAATTTTCTCGCGCAGTAAACTATTATTCCCAACCCATTGAAAACCAATACGACTGAAGAGAGATTTAAAGTACTGGCATTTAAAAAAAAGCATCTATCTAAAGATAGATTTGTAAAACTGGGTAAATTCATGATATGATGGCTCTAGATAACTAAATTGACAAAACAAAGTTCCGTCCTGTTTTAGTAACAGGTGGGGTTGTTTTTTCCTCAAAGCCCTGTTTGCAGCAGGGCTTTGAGTGAATCTTTAGGAAAAATGAACTCTACAAAAAAAGTATATCAGGCTTCATTCGATTTGGCAAAATTGTAGGTCTAAGCGGGGTAAATACTGAAATGCCTCATATTCAAGTATTGAATCCTATTGAAAAGCAAGTATTAGAGGATATAGCAGCCACCGGCAGCGATGAAATGATCAAGAGAGCAAACATCCTGCTAGAACTTAATCGTGGGGAAAATCATAAAAATATAGTAAAAAAACTTGGTATAGCGAAGCAAACAGTAACAAACTGGAAGAAAAAGTGGACATCTTGTACCATAACATCGGAAACCTTGGAAGATGCGATCGCAAAGATAAATAATGTATTAGGTGTGAACGCAGGCAGACCTAAGAAGTGCAAGAGCGCAGAGGCGAGCAAAATTGTCGAAATCAGCGAATGGAGCAAGAACCGAAAACCCAGTCGTTCAAAGCACCATTACCATATGCAAGTTGCTGAAGAAGCTACTCGCAGGGGGTTGCCAGCACTATCGCCAAGAAGTATAGGTCGGATCTTGGAAGCGCAACCCTAATAGCATCAAGCTCAAATCAAGCTAACGGGCAATCCTATCTTTTCATTACGCCAAAATAACAACCAAGTCGCCGAAACTATCAAGTTAAAAGGAATGCCTGAATTGTCGCCAACAACAATTGGTTGCCTCCTATAAGCAAAAGGATCAGTAAGAAAAATTGATAATTCCCTTAAACCATTCCAACCACTGGGATGGTTTAATTTTTGCATCTATCTATAATAATTCAGTCAAAATACATAACGTAGTACAGTCAAGCGTTGGTTAACAAGCGAATAGCACTAATACCACAGCAGTATATTTAGCAACATTCAGATTCTGTTGGTTTAATGGAAGATTTATCGCGCCAAAGTGAGTGTGGTTAGGCAAATCGAGAGAGAATAGGTTTGATATCGAAAAACACCATTTTCGCGCCCAATGCTATGTCTGATACTCCATATCCCCCCTGGCGTGCATCCCCAAAAGCAAACGATGATACCGGATTTGATGATGCGGTAGAGTCATTAAAAAAATCTCTTTCAGCCCCAATTGAGCGGTATTTTGCTGCAACGGAGGACGAACGGGATGTCATCGCTTTGATGCTCGCCAATATTCGCGCATCCAGCACCCGGCGCGAATACCAGAAAGATTTGCGGAAATTTTTTGTGGCGATGACTGGTATTGAGCCAAATGTTGATAGCGTGTTGGAGTTTTTGCACCTGACCGAGAAACGGGCGGTGGCGGTGGTGTTGAAATATAAGGCAAAGCTACTGGCTATTGGGTTGAAGGAAGCAACGGTTAACCGTCGCCTCAGCAGCATTAAATCGTTGGTGAAGTTTGCCCGCAAGTTAGGTGTGTGCAGCTACACGCTAGAAGATGTAGAGTTGGAAAAGGTAAAAGCGTATCGAGATACTACCGGGGTGGATGCTCAAAGCATCAACAGTGTAATCCAGCTAATTGAGCGCTCAACTGTTCACGGCCAAAGAGATTATGCGCTATTGCGGCTGTTGTGGGAAAATTTACTGCGACGCAATGAGGTGAGTCAATTAAATATAAAAGACTTCGACCCACACGAAAGCAGATTGCGGATTTTGGGAAAAGGGCAAGGTACGAATGATGAATGGGTAAAACTGTCAGTAGCAACAGTTAATGCTATCTGTGATTGGTTGCAAGTCCGGGGTAATATTACCGCCTCCTCACCTTTATTTATCGCCCTTGATAACCGCAGCAAAGGGCATCGCCTCACTGGGGACGGCATCCGTAAAATTGTTGTCAATTATTTTGATGCAGCTGGTGTGAAAAAGTTAATGTCACCGCACCGCATTCGCCATAGTGGGATTACAACTCTTTTAGAAGCAACAGAAGGAGATGTGCGAAAGACGCAAAAAGTCAGCCGTCATGTCAAGCTAGATGTGCTGATCCAGTATGACGATAACCGTAAAAAAGGTCAGTCAGAGATGACAAATTTATTGGCAGATATGATTGACTAAATGGATGCGTTAGCCAGGAAGTCACCCCCTGATTTGGCTACAAAAGCGATAACAGGCTTTGCTCAAATTGTGCGTGCGCCAACGACTCCTGAACAACTCCAACAGTGGCTAACTAACTGTTGCAGACAGTAGTAATCTGACTGCTTTTTGGTAGAGGCGATGACCTCCGGTCGGTCGGAGACCATCGTCTCCGGCGGGCGCACTCATGCGCTCGAAAATGATAGTGTCAAGGTAGTTATCTTTTCGGGATGACACGCTCACTCAGTCGTGTCCAGTCCAGATTTACCTAGACATTACCTAGACATGAGCCAAACAGGGAAAAACAAGAAACTGGCATCTTTTAACTGCGACCAAAAGATGTGGGAGCAGTTTATCGCCCGTTGTAAGTCGAAAGGGACGACGGCAACAGCCACGCTCACCCAATTTATCGAACTCTACCTAGATGATATAGATAACCTTGATGCAATTGGTGGCGATAATTTAGATAAACGCTTGGACTCTAAGATTAAGGCAAGTGTTCAGGAGTACTTAGTTAATGGTAACAATAGTAACCCCAGTCTGACGAATGAAACGATATTAGCTATTTGCTCACGACTTGATAAGCTGGAGTCACAGTTGTCAGGCGAATCTAATAGTAACGAAACCGGAGCAATCCATAATCTCGCCGATTTAGAAGAAAAAGTGGAGGGGATAACAGCCCGAATGACACAGTTTACTGAGGCGATTATTAAAATTCAAAATCATCTCAACAACCAACCGAGGCGGGGCAATAAATCGTACAACAACAATTCATCCTTCAAAGTGCATACTCCCCGAATGCAACCATTAACCGAAGAAGGTTTAGCTTCAAGACTTGGTGTAAATGTAGAAACTATACGCGAGCAACGAAATAAGCTGCACCCACCGCTTTTTGTGGCATGGTGCAAGGGCAAGGATAAATCGGGTATGGGGTGGGAATTTAACGAAAATACGGGATTATATCATCCGGCAAGTTAGTATTTTTATGATTTTCAAATCTTCTCAAAATGAACCGTTAAAAGCTTCATTATCCCGTGGAATATTGATATTTTGAGCCTTACTTAAAAAGGATTTTAAAAGCAATATCTCTGCCTGACTGCTTCAACACTTGCAGATAAGCAACAGCATCATCACGTCGGCGGAATCTTTTCACAACAATATTTTCTTGATTGGGAACATTCCGGACAATACACCACGGTTTTAATTGCTCAGAATAAGTCATATTTTCCTTCTTACAAATGCTGTAAAATAACCATGCTATGTGCTTTTAAATCGCCAAATTTTACCTTAAACGAGGAGGTATACTCAAAGACAGGTCAAATTGATATTGACAATTAGAATTATGTGTGTATTAGATTGATTTGACAGATATATAGCGTTCCGACTGGAATGAAATATTGTGTACTGAGTCTGAAAACCTTGCAGGGCAAAGCTTTTGTTTTAAAAACCTTTCATGAATCAAACCGGATTGCTATATGTAGAATAGAAATGTTATTGAGATCAAGGCGAATGAGTCAGACATAGCAATTGCCAAAGTTGTTCGGGAACTTCTTCAAAATGTTCCAGTAAAAAGTCCATGAATGCCAAATGTCGTAAATCATTAGGCTGAGGATAGCGTCTAAACTTACCTTGCTTAAACCAACCTCTGACCGTAGAATCAGAACGACAGCATATTAAGGCAATTTGTTCATAACTCACATCCCATTTGGCATAAAATTCTTCTGGTTTCATACCAAATTCCCAGTGACTGTAGAGTGAAATTAGATGAATTTCTCTTGCCCCTAAAATCCGGGGATTAGACATTAATGCACCTCAAATATGTAAATATTAAAACTCATTTTTTACATCAGGTATTTGTTAGTCACAGAGTTTATAGACACACCAATAAAACCCAATTAAGCGGGTTTTAAACTCTTGATTCACTCTAAATCTGCGTAAGCAGATATAGTTAAAATAGTTCCGTTATTTATAATGCCTAGAATACCGATTCAGGAATAGCCAGAAATAGTGGATAGGGTGTAATACGCTTGGGTTAAGCCTTTTTTCTCCCCCTGCTCAAGAACAGCCCGCCCCAACAGATAAATGTCCTTAACTAAACGGTATTGAGATAGGGCGGGGATAGTGCTTCGGATCAAAAACGAAACGCCCTCTAACCACATTTTGCACGAGCTATACTGTGAGGAGGGCAGTTGAGTTTTTGACAAATCTTCTCAGAATAGCTTTACTGCGAATCCAACTTCAGTCGTACTCGGCAAGTTGGGATAGTTCACCAGCTATTTGATGTTTTAATATCTAGAACAACTGGAATAGGACTGAGAAACTTTTGGGCAGCAGCAACCATACAATTGTGTAATATATTGCTAACTTGCTCAACTTCAGTCTCTGGACATTCCAGTACAATTTCATCATGTCTTACACAGATGAGTTTTGTTCTGAATTTAGCTAATGGAATTGAAAGTTTTACCATAGCTAATTTGTTGATATCGGCATTTAAACCTTGGACTGGATGGTTAAATAGCTCTGATAGTCGGGGCTTGTTTACCCATCTCCGTCGTCTATTTGCTAGTGTACGACTTTCCTTAATGCCTTGGATGTATTTACGTTTGATGTTTTCATGCCACCTAGCTATTCCAGGATAAGCTTCAAAGAATCGTTGACTGAAAGCTTTTGCTTGCTCTAATGTCATTGCTACTCCATATTTTACTTGGGCGTAAATTTGGAGTTTGGCAGCGCCCATACCGAAAATCAATCCAAAGTTTATTGCTTTTGCTAGTCTGCGGTCTTCCTCAGTCACTTCATTGATATGTTTTCCAGTTACTAGAGATGCTGTTAATCGATGTAAGTCAGCCCCTTGACGATAGACTTGGCACATCTTTGTATCACCACTAAGCCGAGCCATAATTCGTAGTTCTATTTGGGAGTAATCGGCTTTGATAATTTTATAGCCAGGGGCAGCAATAAAGCAGCTACGAGCTGCTTCATCACGGGGAATATTTTGTAGAGGTGGTTTGCGGCAAGAAAATCTACCGGATTTTGCTCCTAATTGATAATAGTTGGGATGAATTCTCCCAGTTTTGGGGTGGATATGCTGGGGTAGCTTCTCGGTAAAAGTGCCGATAATTTTGGATAGACGGCGGTAATCTAGCAATGCTTGAATTATGGGATACTGTGCAGCTAAAGAAACTAATTTACTTTGATTAGTTGAGTTGATTTTGATACCAATAGCTTGTAGAGCAGCCAAAACTTGCTGAGGTGAATTCGGGTTGACTGCATCTGTCAGTTCTGGTAGTAATGACATCTGAGAACTAGCAATACGGAGTTGCTTGAGTTGCCTTAAAGCATCTGTTTTTTCAGCTTCTAGTTTTGCACCCAGTATCTGCCATCGGGACAAGTCAAATAACATTCCGTTAAGTTCCATTTGAGCTACAACAGGCATACACTGAAATTCCAGTCGGGCAATTTTGAGTAATTTTGCCTGCTTTAACTTGTTGAGGAGAATTGGGTAAAGGTCAAGTAATATGGCAGCATCTACGGCAGCATAGTGCAATTGAACCTTGGTAAGAGGTTTACACCAATCGCTGATTTGTTGAGTTTTATCTAGTTGAAGGTGTAGTAGCTTTTTAACTATATTTTGTAAGGATGAGCTTGTTTTTAATCCTGCGGTTAGAACTTTATAAGCAAGTTGGGTATCAAAGAATTGACCAGAGGGTTGAAGTCCTGCGAGTGTGAGAAATTGCCAGTCGAATTTGGCATTATGAGCAATTTTGACAGCAGAGTTACAAAGCAGTTTTTTGAGCAGTTGGCGATCGCTTTTGGGAATAGCTGGTAAATCTATCAGCACTACCGGATGGTTTGGTGCAGCTATTTGAATCAGTCTAATAGAATCAGTTAGAGGGTCAAGTCCTGTTGTTTCACAATCTATGGCTAAAATTTCTGCCTGAAACAGAGGTTGGAGAGCAGAATTAAGAGTTGAAACATTGGAAACGATAGTATATTCTGGAGTATAAATACTGGGATTATTTGTATTTATTAAGCTTGTATTCATAATGAATTTAATTTGAATTTCTCACCTAGAAGCGATAGCTTGTATATGTACCGACTTCAAAATATTTAGTTTTATACAAAGATTTGAAAACCTATTAAAGAGAGGTAATACTATAGCGGTGTGCAGTTGAGGGAGATACAAAAACTTTGCTGGAAAGATTGTACAGCAAGTACTTTTGTCTTCTCATCCGAGCGATAACCGCCATATCGATATTCCTCTCTTTATATGATTAACTGACTTTACGTTTACCTGTTTTTGCAATGTTAGAATGCTGAATATTCTCTCGAACAGATGTAAAAGCAGTAGGAGCCAATTCTCTAATAATGGGTGTGACAATTTCTGGTGCCAGTTCTAAACGATGCTTAATCTGTGCTTGCAACCAGGCTAAAGGAACACATTTATTGTTGACTTTTTGTTTGATAATTAAGTCAGGATTGGATTTTGAAGCTTTTTTTATGGCAGTGGCAATTTTTCTGGCTGTCCGTAAATCAATTTTGTCTACATCAATGCTAACAAAGTTGTTTGGTTGAGGTTCTGGTTTTGATGTAATTCGGTTAGTTGATTTATTTTTATTTTCCAACTTGAGAGATTTCTTAATATCACTAGATTCAAGGTGTGATTGCTCAGATATTGTGTGGTTAATGTGGTATTCGATGTTGAGTATAAATTTCTGCCAGAGATTGACTATTTCCACAACTAAATCAACGACCATTACAATGGTATATAAGGCTGTAATTCCAATGATGAGATGAGTTAAAACTTCTTGAATTTGTTGAGTATTCATGATGACTAACTTGAAAATTTATGTTCATAATTAAAGAAGCGAACGCTTCCATTTAACAGAAAAATCCTCAGATGAAAATTTGAATAGACTGAGGATTTTTTTAAAATTCAGAACAAGCTAATTTGCACAGTTGAATTTGATGAAGGTTTAGGAGTTGGAGTGCTTTGGATTGAGTCTAAGTTAGACTTGGTATTGACATGACGCTTACCCCATCCCTCTTGTGCTGCGTGTTTAACTATGCTGCGTCGAATTGACCTGCTAAGATAGTCGAATTCATTTTTTACGAGTCGTGATGCGTAAAGCCCCCGTCTTTCTAACTGGGGGATATAAGCGAATGTGCCAAATTTATTTGGCTGGAATATTTACAAAGCGTAGGTACGGTTTATAATCTCAGAGGAGGTGATAAACAATTGTTTAATCTGACATACGAATTTAAGTTAAAGCCAACCCATGCACAGGCTCAGATATTTGAAGACTGGTTAGAAATTAATCGTCGTGTCTATAACTATGCTTTGGCTGAACGTAAGGATTGGTATTTGTCGCGTAGTTGTCGGATTAACGCTTGTTCGCTCAAACATGAATATATTATTCCTGCTGACACTTCTCGTCCAACCTATGCCAGCCAGTGCAAAGCGTTAACTGCTGCCAAAAAAGACTTTCCTGAACTCAAGAAAGTACAGTCTCAGGTTTTGCAGCAAACCCTAAAACGCCTTGAGGTGGCATTTGTGGCAATGTGGGAGAGAAACCACGGATTCCCCCGATTCAAAAAACTTGGAAGGATGCGGTCTTTTGTGTTCCCACAAATACAGTGTCAGAGGTTGAATCCGGGAATGGTTAATTTGCCTGTGATTGGTTGGGTTAAGTTTCGTCAATCACGAGCAATACCTGATGGTGGCGTAGTAAAACTTGCCCGTGTAGTGAAACGGGTTTCTGGATGGTACGTGATGCTAACTGTTCAATGGGATGTATCTGTACCGAAGCCTTTGCCACATGGGGAAGCGGTAGGGATAGATGTAGGACTAACAAGCTTTATTGCAACTTCTAATGGGCTACAAGTCTTGCGTCCAAAGTTTTTTGTAGATACCGAACGCAAGCTTAAATTGCTGCAACAGCGTGTCTCAAGAAAACAATTAGGCTCGAACAATTGGTACAAAGCTATTAAGAAAGTTGCTTCATTGCATGAGTACGTTGCCAACTGTCGTAAAGACTGGCATAGAAAACTGTCTCACCAAATCTGCAACAATGCTGGAATGGTATTTGTTGAAGATTTAAATTTAGTTAGCTTATCTCGCGGAATCTTGGGTAAGCACTGCCTAGATGCTGGGTTTGGGCAATTCTTCAACATACTACAGCAAACCTGTTTCAAGCGTGGTGTTTATTTCCAAAAAGTAGACAGTCGCAAAACCAGCCAGATTTGTCCGAGTTGTAGTGTTGAGACAGGCAAGAAAGAACTCTCAGAACGTACTCATGTTTGTTCAAATTGTGGCTATACCACAGATCGGGATGTAGCAGCCGCACAAGTAGTTCTTAAAAGAGGACTTGCAGCCGTTGGGCAAACGGTCAAGATGCTTGCTGAGGGTAAATTCATTGGAATCCCTTTGAAGCAAGAATCCCCGAATTAGAAATTCGGGGAGTGTCAACTGATTAAAATGAATGATGCGATTATTGCTGGCATTGTTCGTATCACCATCACCTAGAAAATCATAAAAACTCTTGCAACCCTTTGGTAATTTATCGTATTTTGTTAAAACTTCATTACCTACCCAAAGATAAAGGTCAGCGTAGTCCCTATGTAAAGGTGCTTCGTAAGTTGCAGGCATCATGTAGGTAAGAACTTCTGTGGCTGTGCTGGAAACACCAACCTGATCCTGTTCGTATTCAGTGAAGATAAGTTCCAATCGATCCTGAATACAAGCAAACTTGAGCCATTGGGGAATCGTATCACTCCAAGGACTGCGATGAATTACCAATGGCCCTGCAAGGTAGCGAACATGGTGTAGGGAAAATTCAGCTATTTCCAAAAGACTTGCTAATAATTCTTTTGGTGTATTTAAACTTGCCAGAATTTGCAGCATTTTTCGGGTGTTATCTGGCAGTTTGGTACTATTCCCATTACTAATTTCTGCCATTACTTCTGGTGAAATTAAATTCATTTGCTCCATTTGTCATCTCGATATGAGCGCATCACCAAAAATAGCCAATCGGCTAAAAAATTAATGTCCAATAGGTGAAGGCTGATACTAGATAAATCTTTTTATGCTGGCATTGATACAGCTTTTTTAGGTAATGCCAATGAATAACGAACCCACAATTAACCAAAATCTTGATACTGACGACAGTAGGAATTATCAGTCTAGCAGTGGCTATCAATCTTTATGTTACGGTGTTGAGCAATCAAGTTCTGGAGATAGTAGTAATCCCCTGCAAACAGACCAATTTAGGGATGGTTATCAAGAGAATATTTTTGAAATCAATCTTGGGGATACACCTTACACTGAATCGGCTGCTAATCCCAATCCTCAATTACCAGGATATGGCTCTGGCTCAGGTTACAAGTCTAAGAAAAGTCAACAGTCAGCATCGCCAGAGCTAGAGTTATAAGTCATATTTCTACTGATAACTATACCCCAAAAGTAACAAAAAAATGGTTTGCATTAAATAAATTACTTTGCTTGTTGGGGTATAGTTGCTGTCATTTATAAAGCTGAAATTATGAAGATACCAAAAGCATGGATATCTCTTCTGGTTGTCATTGCTTGTATTATTTATAGTATCGCCGCACAAGCTACAATCAACACAATTGGTGATGGCAATTTACCGACTCGAATTGTAGAAGTTGCAAATCCTCAGTCTCGACTACCTGCTACTAAAGTTTTGCTCCCAGACTGGAGCCGCATTTCTCTGGCCCAGCTACCAGGTATCAGTCAATCCGGTGCAATTGATGGCAGTCCCTACAGTCAAACATTGGGTTATGACCTGAGTCGCACTTGGAATGTGGGTATGACTCCTGACCAATATTTGAAGTTAGGAGATATCAGTGAAGCATTGCAGGCAGAGGAGTTTTCTTTACAGGCGATCCAGGCGATCGCTCTGGGCACACAACCAGAGGCGAACACAGGCATTAACAGTATAGATTTAAACCAAATTGCCTTGAGTGAATTTCTCCTGATTGGGGAGCAGACATTGAGCCATTTAGCTCAGGTTGTTCCAGAATTAGCTAATACACAAGTAAACAATATTACACCTGTTGCAACCTTACTAAAATTTCACTTAATTGCCGCATCTAATTTAACACTAGCTCAGGTACTAACACAGTATGAAGTTGGGCAAATGAAGCTGGGAGAAATCGACTTGTCAAAGTTTTCTATTTCTTCAATTCCTAACTTAGATGCAGTACAGCTACAACAATTTACAGGTTGGATGAATAGCAATGTTTCGGATATTCCTGGTTTGGGACAAGTACCTTTAGGATTAATGCCTAATCCCATCACTGAAATTGGTAGCTTAGTAATGCGGATTGATGTAGTTTATGGGCCAGCAGAAAACCGCCGTAACAATACGATTTCTGGTTCAGACGTGCAAGGGTTTTCTGTGCCTTGTACTGAAAAAGACTGCGCTTACTTAGAATTGGATGATTTGGAGAATACAGGTCGTCAGGAACGTGGTCAGTTGGAAGGTAAACAGTGGATTTCCGGTAAATACCAAGAAGTCGAGGGCGGGCGGGGTATCCTGAAAGCAGTGAATAACGGTCGGGAACCAACAGGAAGGCTACCGTTTGGTAAAGCTTTTAAGGTGGTGGTAATGGAGCCGGATGAAACTACTGATACGGTAGATACAGCTTTGTTCTTTCGGTTCTGTGCTTGGCGAATGGGTTGTACACCTTATTTTATTGGGCCTGTTCCTTTTTTCAGCTACAAGGTTAACTCCCTGATATTTGTAGGCAATTTGAGTGAACAGAGGACAAATACTACGTCTTTACCAACTGGAGCGACAAGAGAGCCTAAAGCTAGCACTACCAACGGTACTGGAGTAAGAGAGAAGATTAATCCATGCACGTTTAGTAATGCTAGTCGGTCGATAACAGATCAATCACTCTCTGGTATTGATTTGCGATCGCTCTCAAATGCAATTGCGGAAATTGAGAGTGCTGGTAGCGGGGATTACAAAGCCATTGGCATACATACCTGTGCGGATGGGGGTTTAAATTGTGGTCGCGCTCTCGGTCGCTACCAGTTCATGAGTTATAACCCTTATGCAGTGAAGTTAATTGCTGCCAAGCCTGGAGGTAAAGAGTTTCTGAGTCAAGTGAAGCAAGGGCATCAACCAACAGAGGCTGAACTATTTGAGTTTTTTCCTCCAGCTGACCAAGATAGGGCATTAATGGCTGATATGGCTAACAAAATTCAAGTGACACAAGAGCAAATCGATCCGGCTACAGGACAGCCATTTACCGGCGATCGCCTAATTGAACGAGTGGCTCAAAAGCATTTTGGTGGTGATTACAGCAAAGTTGATGGAAATGGCTCAGATGCCCTCGGTCGTCTCAGTCTCAAAGATTACGGCAAAACCGCTTTAGCTAGTTATCGCAACAGTAATAGCGATAATGGAACGCTGACCTGTTCTCCCAATGTAAATTCTAGCTACATCAGCACTGCTAAAAATACTGAAAATGGGAGGTAGAGTATGACAGATTTATCTAAAACTTCTATTACCTCAGCCCATGAGATAAAAGAAATACTGGATACTGAGCTGCATTCAAAAATACACTGTGGGCAAACAGGGGAAGGAAAGGGAGTTTATTCATCCTCCGCCTCCTCTACTCAGTCTCAACCACTGAAGACAACTGCATATCAATTACCAGCACCTTCTATGAGGGTACGTTACTGGGTTCATTGGTTTCGCATTGGTTTGGGCATCTTTTTGTTGCTGTCAATTCTCATGAGCTTAGGGGGCTGTAGCTTAAATGCAGCAACCGTTACTTGGAACAAAGCTGCTAATGTTGTGCCTGCTACAGTCGTTGAACAGGTGATTGTAGAAAATACAGAGTTAAATGCCAAAGTATCTGCTAAAAATATACTGGCTTGGAGTGTGGAAGGGAAAGACGGCAGGTTCGCAGTTTTCAACTTGAATACACCTGATGTCTGTGGTGCTTTGGGATGTCTGTATACTGGTTACTGGCTCAGAAAGGACAAACCAATTACTCAGGTATTCTTGAGTTACTTGAATCCCAATCTACCACCAGGTAAACATTTGTTAGAAGTGGGAGAGAACCGAGGTCAGGCATTACCGTGCATTAAAGTGCTGCAAACCGAGCAAGAGCAGCTACGCCAATTGAATTTTTGTTTCAATGGCACTGGCTATCAACTTGCTGATAGTCAGCTTTTCACTAATAGTAAAAAATCCCAAAGTTGATAACTCGAAATCTAGAAGAAAACTCTGCCATAGTCATCTTAGCTACGGCAGGCTATTTTCATCTAAAACCTCTAGGAAATTCCCATTAAATCGGCATCTAGGTCAGTGGTGGATGAAGAGTGCTGAGTTAAAAGGCCGCCCACAAGTGGAGCAACTGCCGTGCGAGGCATATACCAAGTTGAGTGACTTTTAATCTACTCAGGACTCAGGACTCAGCACTGAGTAGTGGGTAGTTTACCAGCACAGACGCTATAGTTGCATTGGACTATTCCTCATCATCCAGTTCATCGTCTTCCTCCTCAAAATCATCATCGTCTAATTCAGCTTCCAAATCGTCGGTTTCATCGAGGAAGTCGTCATCGTCAATAAGTTGAATTTTGCGAGGTGGCTTGGTCGCTGGTTTCGATTTACGAACGCTTGGAGTTTTGTTTCTATTCTTATTTGGTGGCAATACTTCCACGTCTACAGATACCGATTCTCCTGGCAAAGCAGGTAGGGATTGAGGTTCATTAAAACCAGCGATCGCATCATGTTGTTGCCAAATTAGGGCTTTAGCTGCGGGTTGACCCAAATAAAATTGAGACAGATTTTCAACGGTGGGTTTAGTATAGTCTACAGTCTTACAACAGTCGTGTTTATTCTTACCTTCGCCCTCTTTGACAGCTTTGAACTCGACTGACAGCACACCTAAGCTACGCCACCTATCGGTTTTGCCGCTAAATGGCACTTGGAAATAGTCAGCAAAGGTTTTTTCCAAAGAACGGTAAAACTCCTCACGCACTGACTTAAAACTCCAGAGAGCTACATTCTTAAAGCGGACAACGACAGGAGTAGTATGCAGGGGTTGATTATCCTCATCCAGAAACACCAGTGCATGTTCTGAACACACATCCATTGTTTTCTTGTCAAGGTTATGCTTGTATTCATCATAAAGCCCAACAAAAGAACCACCCAAGTCTTCAACATCTGATTTATAACGGATATACTCTGGTACAAAAGCTAAAACTAGTAACCGTGCTTGAGTAATTAAGAGTCCAGTAACATCTTCAGTTAGGGTGACAATAGTTAGGTCGTCCTCCTGTGGCATATCAAGCCAGCCAGCCTTTTCTAGCTGGTCTTCTGGAATTAGAAGTCCGGCGGGTTTGTCATTAACGACAATGCCGTAAGGCAGTAACGGTCGTCTAACTTGGTTATAACTGTCGCTGAGAAGTTCTGGGTCAATATCGTCAATATCAAGGTCTGACAATTGAGTGTTAGGAGCTTTAGATTTAGCTGCTTGAGCTTTGGTATTAGCTTTGGGATTAGAAGCAGCAGTTTTGGCAGTAGATTGATTGGAGCGATTAGAGTTGTTTGAAACCCTAGATTTAACCATTGGACTACATAAATATGATTGCCCAACGCATGAGGCGTTAGCCTCAAAACTTATTTACCAACCGTTGTTTATGAGGCAATTACTCTCCACCACAGATTTAAATTACGCCATAAAATAAAGTATCTTGAATGCTAATTTACAAACTAGCGAAAATATATATGAGGATGACAGGAGGTTAATCATGAAATTATCACCACTATATATACAGTGGGAGCAAGAGGCTCAAAAGCAAGGGCAACGTATGGTTGTAGAAAATTTACTAACAGTTCGATTTGGTACGCTAGATGAACAATTAGCCACAATTATTCAGCCTATTCTAGAGTTACCTTCACACATCGTATGCTTCTTTACTGTTGCAGTTATCGAATCTCTCCCGTGAGGATTTATTGGCGAAGTTTAACAGCAATCATTCATAAAGCTGTTATGTATCTGACACTCCTCTAGAAATAGAGTTTCTAACACCTCTAAAAAAATGTCCAAAAGGTCAATACCCTAGCTTTCACTTGGTAGCTAAAATTTCTGCTAAATGCATACTTCACTGCTATGAACATTTCCCAGAAAAATCTACCACACAACCAGATCACTGCTAACTCGACATTAATTGAAGTGTCATCCTTCCAAGCACCTCTGGCTAGCATTGACTTTGGCAAGTTGTTTCAACAGTATAACAATCCCCAAGGTTGGATGATGGTAGGTGGAATACTGTTCGTTATACTGTTGTTGCAAATCAGTGGTACTGGTAAGGGAAAAATCACCACTGGTAAAGTCTCCGGTATCAGCGAGAAACTAGCAGCAACTAACCTAGCACTCAAGCAAATCAAGGAGTGCAAACACAATAAAGTTACCCTGTGGTCTGGAACTCCTCGCTATTGGGTAAAAGGTAAATGGCGATCGCTAATTACTAATCTCCAAACAATGTTAGGTGCATCTCCTAGTGTTTGGTTTCCCAATGCCGAAAGGGGAACACTGGTAATAGGTGCGCCTGGGTCTGGTAAAACCTACTCAACCATAGACCGGATGTTAGAAAGTGCTATGCAGCAAGGTTTTCCGATTTTACTCTACGACAAGAAGGGCGACCAACTACGACTCCATGCACCCTTAGCAGCCCGTTATGGTTACAAAGTACGAGTATTTGCCCCCGGTGAACCCTTTAGCGGTGTAATTAATCCTTTGGATTATATGCGTGATGCACGCGATGGGGTAATGGCGGGGGAAATTGGACAAGTGATTAACCGCAATGCTTCCAGTGGTGGTAAAAGTGATGAGTTCTTTGCTAAAGCCGGTGACTTGTTAGCTAAAGCACTTTTACAGTTAGTTAAGGGTTCACCTTACCCAGATATGGCGATGCTTTATGCTGTGCTGCGGTTGCCAAAACTGGTGCAACGTCTTGACCATGCGGTACAGTCCAAAAGGTTGGATGAATGGGTGGCGACTTCGTTTATTCAATTTTTGAGTGCCAAGGATGCAGAGAAGACTATTTCGGGGATTTTGACCACAGCAGCAGGTACTTTTTCATCTTTCATCCAAGCTGATTTGCTGAGGGCATTTATCGGGAAATCTGACATTCCCACTAAGCTTGAAGGTAGAGAGATGGTGGTGTTCAAGCTAGATGATGAACGCCGCAGTGTGGTTGGGCCTCTGCTGGCGGCTGCAATGCACTTGATGATTGTCGGTAATTTAAGCCGTCCCCGCAAAGATCCGTTAATTATTTCTTTGGATGAATTGCCATCAATTAAGCTGGACAGATTACCACAGTGGATTAATGAATATCGTTCCAACGGTGCCTGCTTTATTCTGGGTATCCAAAGTTTAGAGCAACTTTACGATATTTATGGGGATAAGATGGGAAGTGCGATCGCTTCTGCTTGTAGTACCCATGTTTTGTTCAATCCTGGCAACTACAAAACGGCTGAGGATTACTCAAAGCGTTACGGTGAGAAGGAAGTGCTAATTAAAAATCGTACCACTGGGCGATCGCTTGGCGGACAAATGAGCCATTCAATTAGCTGGAGTGAGAATTTGCAAAAGATGCCTGTAATCAGTGCTGACGAAATTTTGAAATTTCCTCAAGGCAAGTGCGTAATTACTAGTCCTGGTTACAGTTCAGAGGGACAAGCTTCTATTCCCTATCCTTTAATTATTCCAGTGTCCAAAGCCGATGAAAAACGAGCGTATGATAGTGAGGCTCTTTGGGATACACAAGTTAAACCTGCTTTAGAAAGTCAGGTGATAATTCCTGATATTAAAACGTTAACACAAGCATTACATGAACGGATTGAGTCAGCCGCGCGAATGTTGCCATTACCAGAAGAAGATGTAGCACCTGCACATGAGTCTAGTAGCAGTGAAACTGATGTTTTAGAAAATTTCCCAACACGAGTTTATCAAACACCCGGATTGCAAGGATAAGAGGCTGGTAGCTTTTAAGAAGCGAAATATTGTTGGATATATTGTTGCTCACAGCGTAGAATGTTCAGGGGGTGTATGTTTTCCTGTTGCTAGTAATTTGAGGATAATCTGCGCTTGGTTGAAGTGGTTAAAGCAAGTGCCATTTCTCAACATTATTTTGCCATACCTCTTTGATAAACTTTTTGAACTCTTCTAGAATCAGAGGTAAATCACTATCAATTTCTTGGGTTTGTTGCTCATTTGTAATTGGACGAAACAGACGACGGCCTCGACTATCAAAACCAATTTTATCCGCAACTGCCATAAAGATTGAGTAATCTTCTGGTACTGGTAAATCTCCACCTTTGCGCTGAAGAATCAAAAAGCTGGTGATAATTCCCAATCCACATTCTACCTGAAAGTTTTCTGTAGGTAACTGAATGGAAGCAATTAGTAAAGCCATGTCTTCTAATAGCCATTGGCGAAAGTGTGCTTGGTTAGATGAAGACAGAATTCCATTAGATACCAAGATACAGACTATTTCACCAGGTTGCAATTGATTTAAACACTGTTCTAAAAATAAGCACTCTTGTTCTGCTTGGGTTTTCAACTTGGATGTAATAATGTAGCTTCCATCTCCGTTTTTTATCCATTTATAAGCCATCTCAAATCTGGCGAGTTCGGAATCGGAAGCGAGATTAATTTTGCAATAGGGAGGATTGGCAATGGCTACAGTAGGCAAGGAAATTGGCAGAGGAAGATTACTGACACAATTTTGAAATAGTTGTTGCCACTCAGGAATTTTAATTTTCATCAAAATAAACTTCCTTGCAACATATTTTCTGCTTTAGTATTTTCGTATTTGATACCATTAATTAGCAACCTATTATTTAGCTTCGGTTTAGGTGTTGATGCGGGAGTTTCATACTTTAAATTTGGTCGAATAAAAGAAATTCCCTTCCCAGTCAGCGTATCTCCGATGACTAAATCTCCGCCCAAACTAGGAATAGGCAATGCCAAGTAGGGAGCGTAAAGCATGAAGTTTAAACTTGCTATTTTTATTAGTAGCGAATCCCACTCCCAGCCTGTCAAACTGATGGCATAATTGGACATTTCCAATGCTAATCTTCCTGTACCAAGTGCTGGTTCATATATATGAAATGGTGCTATTGCAGCAGAACTGTCAACTGCTGCAATAGCCATTGTCCTGGCTGTCCAAGTAGGAGTAGGATAGAATTTAGCTCTTGATTGCCCGTAACGATTAGCAGCCAACAAATGACCGAAGTAATCGAAGGGACAAGAAATCAAAAGCTTCAGTTCCAGTTCTTGAATAAGACGATTACTCGCACCGTTACATCCCTCTGGCTCATGAGGCAATTTAGCAATGCTGGGATGCCCTAGAGCATAAAGTAACCAGTCAGTGAAATAGGGAATAAATCTGGAAGGACTGCCACATCCACCTGTAGGAATAGATTGCAGACAGCTTGAAAGCATCTGTAAAACTTGAGGATGTCCTAAGTCTAAAAACTCAGTTTGTGGTATTTCTTTAGGTAGTTCTCCAGTTTCCATTGTCCATCGCCATTGCTCCCACCTACCTTGATATTCATCATCTAATTTCAGTAGTTTTGATAATAGCCATCCATGTTCAAAAGTTGATTTGAGTACCATTGGTGTTATCTGTAATAAGCATTTGCCAATGGCAGAGGCATTAGCCTCTTAAATCTTGACTTCTGGAATAGCTTCTAAATTGACCATTGACGATAACTCAGGAATGACTATGTTTGATTGTGATTTTTTATCTGGAGATTGAGTCAGTAGTTTAATTAACCATTTTTCAGTCTGCATCTGATCCTTTTTATTCCAACGTACATTTAATCTTTGGGCTGGTTTAACAGGATGTAATGCTAAAACTACGAGTTGTATTTGGTTAGGAGCAACTGAGTATTGTCTAGCCGTAGTCCACAACTTTACCCGGTCTTGCCAGCTTAAATATGGATGGCGTATAGCCCATTCATAAAGCCTGGGAATACCTTGTTTAAATGCTAGATTTGTTAATACTTGAATAAAGTGCTTTTCGTCATTAATTGCAAGAGGTGCAATTACTGGATTATCGACTAATAATTTTTTCCGAGATTGAAAAATTTCCGGTGCAAGTTCCTGTATTTGAGAAACCCACTGAGCAATTTGAGGATAGGCATTTAATAAAGGTTCTACAGTCAGTCCTAAAAATAGTTGTTTCATCACCAAAGATAAATTATCTGCAACTATAGAGTCAAAGGCATAGCGATTTGGATAATATTTTTGACTGGGTAATAGGAGTTGTTGCTGTGTTTTAGTAATTTGTTGAATATCGGCAAGATTAATTACTGGCATGGTGGAGAGAATATAACATCTCTCCAATGCAGCGGTAAGCTGCAAATTAATTACTTCGATTAATCATGCTTCAATACAGATATACAGCGTATTGTGGGTTGCTGGAAGTAGAAAATTTAGTTACAAAGCTATGCAACAATCTGGTATTACTGTTGATAGCTGAAGGCTGCTGTAATTAGGCAAGATAGCCAGGGCAACCGTATGTTTAATAGGAGTAATTTTTTTGATTGAGATTATTAGAGTTCGTGCTACACCGGAGCAAATTGAACAGATGCTACAAGAGTTAAAGTTTTATATTAAGGTAGCGGTGGATATTGAGCATCGGATTCTGGCTGGGGGAGGTGAAATGCACTTTTACTGTGAACAGGCGTTGCTAGAAGATGGCAGTAAGCAGAGTGATATTTGGGCTGCTAGTTTTAGACCTGATACACAACAGATAATCTATGAGTCTATGGTTAATCTGCGTCCCAGACAGAATCGTTCAATGGAAATTATGGACGTTAAAATTAGAGATATTGTTGCCGCAATTATTATGGAGTTTCTGGGATGAATAGTGGCTTAACTTATGAGCAAGAAACCTTTGTGCAAGATAGTATCCCTGTTAGATTGGAAAAATTGGCAACTAATTTAGCACGGATAAGTCAAATTTTCAGTGATTCTACGCATGAGGATGTAGTCAAAAGCCTGATTAGAGAGACTATGTATTTTCTTGAGTGGATAGCCCCAGATATAGATATTGACAATGCTTGTGAGTTAGCAAATTTAGGAAGGTTTCTCACACGCTGGCTGTTTAACTGGGAACAAGCCTGGAATAACACAGAAGCTAAAAACCAGATTATTCAAGAACTTGGCACTTGGTCAGACAGTGTTTTGCAAATGTCAAAATTACCTGCTGTACAACAATCCTAACTGATAATGACTCAATCCCAACCTCCATTACCACAACCCAAACTAGAATCTGCTGGTATTACCTCTGACCAGTATTTTGAATTTACCCCAGAAAAGTTGGAACTGAGCAACGGATATTTGGGTTATGGTGGACAAGACCAACTTGGGTTTCACTTGTCTGTTCTCACTAATATGGGATTGTTGACAGCAGTTCGACATACAAATTTGTCGCTGTGGCTAGAAGCACTCAAAGGTGTGGTGAGGGAAAAACTACCGACTGTCAACGCCCAACCAGAACTAGCAGAAGCAATGCTCAATCGATTTAATCGGGCGATCGCAGACTTGGAGGCAGTGATTGAGTATCTGGGACAATAAAATCTGGAAGTTGAGCGATGTTTACGACGATGCTTGTGTCAAACATCAGGTGTAGCGATAGGCTACGTTTTGTCGGAGGCGATGGTCTCCGACCGACCGGAGGCGATCGCATCTAACAACAGTAATCCCATTTGCTTCAATAAAGCAGTGTTACCATCAGGGCAACCATGTTGAATTATACACTTGGCACAGCCAGTATCGCAATTACAATCCCGTGCGATCGCTTTAGCAGCACCAGCAAGTTTTGGCAAATGCTTAAACACAGCTTCAGCCGCACCATTACCACCATCACTGGTATCATAGAAATAGCCTGTGTAATTGTTATTTTCCCCCCCTAACTCCTTCACTACTGTAAAATTCACCTGTTTTGGGTCAACTCTAGCCACCAGCTGTAACGCTCTCATAATTTGATGCCCAAAGCTGTGGATAGCAATCAAGGTACTGGAATATTCCCACAACTGTTGATAGCCCGGTGGAATCGGTTCTCCACTGCGGGTTAAATTGGTTCTAGTTTCTTTGGTATTGTGCTGGAGGTATTCCCGCGCACTTGAGTTAATCGCTACTTTGACCATTGGTGCTGAAAATTGAGTACGGAAAGGCTGCTCAAACTTTTCTTCTGACAGGGTTTTCACAATTACAGCTTTGCGTGTGAGTTTGCTACAAAGTGGACAACGACGTTCTTTAGGTAGCGGCTCTTTGTAGTTAAGACACCGCTTGTTCAAACAAGTCTGCTCATAGATTTGGGTCATTAAACTGTAACCACTGGTAATGTGTTTAACTTCACCAAAACTAAGTTCCAGAGTTAAGTATTCCTGACAGTCATCAACTTCACTGAGTTGAGAAAACAGCAATGGTAACTTCACCGGATCAGTCAGCACTGTTAGGCTGCTGGTTTCTGACTCTGTAACTGCAACTGTAAACAGTGAGCTATCTGCTGTCTGTTTTAATATTGCTTGCTTGCTGTTCAAGTCAAGGGAGATGCACTGATAAGTCAGCATTCGTCCATTGGCATCTTGTCGTTTGTAGATGGCTTGGGGATGGACTTCTCGGTGAGCAATATCTTCTGAGATTTCCTCTAGTTCTTCCCCTGATTCTGCATCTACTAGCTTGATGGTAGTTTGGGATAAGCCACCCCGAAAGTTAACATCTTTATGGGGATAGCCTTTTGCCCACAGTCCATTACGACCTTTATTTAGATGCCCTTGGGCTAACAGGAGTTTTGCTACCTCGTAAGCTGCTGTGCCAAAGTAGTGCTTGATTTTATTAGTAGGAATACCAGTTTCTGCGGCTGCACACATCAAATGTTTAGCAGCAAAGATGGGATATTCGTCGTTAAAGAAGACTTCCTCAGCTTCTGGCGATACCAGCATTTCTGGATGTTCTGCTACATAGCAGTCTATGGGATTGAGAGCATTGGGAAGCAGTACTGTCAATCCAGGTTGTGAACGTCCGGCGCGGCCACTGCGTTGCTGGTATGCCATTTTGGAACCTGGCCAGCCACGCAAAATGCAACATTCTAACTCTGGCAGGTCAATTCCAGCTTCTAATGCTTCTGTGGCAATAATCCATTTGATCGTGCCAGACTGGAGTTGGTCAACTACTTCTGCGCGACGCTCAGAAGTTATGCCACTGTAGAAAGCGGCTACTTGGTTTAATTTGAGTAATTCTGTTAGTTCCCGCACGCTGCGACGGGAGTTACAAAAGGCGATACCTGACTTACCTTGATTGAGCAAAAATTGAATTATCCGAGCGGTATCACCAGTCAGATTGTAACTGGGCTGAGTGACAATTATTTGTCTAGATGGTGAAGCGGCTCCACTTTTGCGAATCCAAATCAGGGGTTTGGGGTTGAGTTTAGTGGGTTTCAAGCCAGAGATTTTCAGAGCCAGTTGTTTAGGATTACCACAAGTGGCACTCAGGAAGATAAATTGCAGTTTCTTGGAGTCACCACCGTAATGATCTACTGCTAGTTTAATGCGACGAATCAGCCAGGACATATTTGCGCCATAGCTACCTGAGAGGGTGTGAGCTTCGTCAAGCAGTACATAGCGCAATCGCTGATAAAAGTTTGCCCAATGCGCGGATTTCCAGGCTTGCTTGAGTTGAAAGTGGATTAATTCTGGAGTGACACCTAAAATATGCGGTTTACTCTTGAGAATTTGTTCTCGTTTTTCTGATTTGACATCTCCAGTGATCATTGCCAGTATAGGTCTGGATTGTGTTGGTATGGTAGAGAGGAGTTCAGAGATTTTGTGGAACTGGTCTAGCGCCAATGCTCGTAGTCCATAAAATGCTAATGCTCGATGTTCTTCATTTATACAACCTTCTAGAATGGCGGGGTATGTGCTGAGAGTTTTGCCACTGGCTGTGGGAGAGGTGAGGATTAAACTTTTACCTTGTCTAATTGCTTGTAAGGCTTGAAGTTGGTGAGAGTAAAGTTTGGTAATTCCTAATGATTGAAGTGCTTTAATTAATTTATTTGGTAGGTCATTAGGGATATTTTTCAGATTAGGTTCTTTGGCAGGGATAGTCTGTTGCCAGAGTAAATCTTCACCTAGAAATTCAGCAATATCTGTTGGTTCAGGGGGATGGTTATTTGAGTTGGAATTTTCTGTAATGGGTGTACGAGGTGGTGTCCAAAAGCTTTGTAGCAGGGCATTGTAGTTGGGCGTGGTCATAGTCGTAGTCTTCGCTCACTGCCCTAAAAAATCCCCCATTGGGGGAAAGTTTCAATAGGTTGAATTGAATTAAAGCAATCCTATTTGATGCGTGAGAATATTTTTTAGTAATCACCAAGAGTAATGAGATGAAATATTTATAACTATCATAAATGATCAAAAAATGATCAAAAAATGCTATAAAATTCTACCTTCTTGAATAATCAGATGGTTTTTTAATATTTCCATTAACAACAAACACGAACGCTTTTGACGGATATTTTTTTGTTAAATCATCGCCACCGTGCGTTGGCACATCAACTAGGAGAATGTCATTTCTAATATCTCCTGGTGGATTATTTTTAGGTGTGATATCAAGGATCAAGACAACACTAATCTGCCTAGCCTCGACACTTTCATATTGTGTGGACTGTCTTGTATACTTTTCACAAATTTGTTGCCTATTACCATTAGTTTTCTCAACTTTTAATTCGATTATAATACCGCGATAACGAATATCTGTAATACCACCAGCTTGACTTGGATGTTCTTCCACATCTTGTCCCAAAATAAAACGTAAGTCCCGTACTATAGTCAATTGGAATTCTGCCTCAGATATCGATAAGTTGTCTTTGAACACAGATCCCTGTGCATAAGTTCCAAGAAGGCGTGTTAACGCATCCAAAACTGAGAATAATTCTGGTAATTCATCACGCACAGATGGACTATCTTTTAATAAACTTTCCAGTAATTGAGCTACGTGTTTATCTAGGCTAGGACGACCACTAGAAAATCCGTAGCCTTGAGGTTCAACAATGCGAAAATCTATCTGGTTATGTCCAATTACAGCAACTTCATGAAAGCTACCATCAACTAATTCAAACGCACATCTAACAATAAAGGTAATGTCCTCAGACAATAAACTTTGAGCAGATATAAACTTAATCTGCCCTGTCAATTCTCCCTCATACTCATTATCTTCGATGCATTCTGGCTGTTGAAGGGCAAAGTTGGAAATTGAATAATCGCTGCTAGGATATGTTGTTAGTAAGTCGAGGCGTAATCGTTCAGCATCTTTGTGCCATGTGATACCACGAATTCTAAATTTGAGCGAGTATATCAACTTTGGTTGAAGTAATTGGGGAGTAACCAAAGGAGCATTATCGATGAATGCAATAATCCTCACTAAGGGAGACGGTAGTAAATTATTTTCTTCATCCGCAGATAAACTTTCAGGAGAAAATGGAAAGTGATCGCGTTTGTGTTTCCAATAAGTAATCGGTAGTGGTATTGATTGGAGAAATAAAAGTAGTCGCCCTGGATTTATGCTTCGACCATCTTGCCCAATTACCTCGTTTATAACTTTATGGTTGTTCGTACCTTGGCTAACAGAATCGGAAAGATAGGATTGAAATTCAGCGCATAATATAGCTAGCCTTTCACGTTCACTTAAAAGGTCTCCAGATTTATTTAGCGCAATGTTGCGACAGTGTAAATGACTTCCTAAAACACGGAGACCCATAAGAACTAATTGCCAGACGTTTAACTCGTTTGACTCTGCTGTTTTGGCAAGATGCGTCTCCATGCTGTCGATGACATCAGAAATTTGAGTGATACACTCACCTTTTCGTAAATCGATTATTTGAAGAAGTTTTCGCAGATTTACTATAATTTTGGCAGCATGATGGGCGTGATCAATATCTAGCTCTTGATTTCGTCTCAAATTTTTATCTCCTCAATCTTCGACATAACCTCATCGGCTGCTGCAATATCGCCATTCTGAAGGTTAATATTAGCAGTGGCAATTTCCCCAAAAAGCCTTATTGTTCTCTGTAACTTTTCATAACGCTTCTCACCATTTAGCGATTCTACGGCAATATCAAGCACCTCTTTTTCAGCCATATAATCACCATATCGAGCAAACAAACTAGCAAAGTGAGATGCTTCCCAAGCATCTTTTATTGCAAGTTGCCTTGCAGACTCAAGTAATTTTGACCTAATACGTATATAAACAGTGTAGGGAATTTGGTGCAGCCAATTGAACATTTTTTCACGGGTAGAGTCATCGTAACCGTTATAGTAGTCTCTACTGTAATTGGCTAAACACCACGCAATCAGGTATACTGCAAATTCAGCAACTGGCTCATCTGGCTTGAGATACTGAATAATTTCTCTAACAATTCTTTCATCGATAAGGCGTTCCTTAGTCGGAAGAACATCACATATAAACCTAATTGTGATGTTCTTCAAACCTGCAAACTCGTCAGATATCCAGATAATTGTTCGGCAAATTTCTTCTAAAAAATAAAGGTCTTTTTTATTTTTATAAGTACCAAGCCAACCTAGTATCAAATTTAGGGCTTCAATGGCTTGGTTTTGATTCAACCAACGTCCTTGCCAGCGTAAAGCATGAATTGCCGCTTTGTGGACAATTACATAGTCGTCGTGCAGGTGAAGAATAAGGACATCTAAAATGTTTTTTGGTGGAGCAGATTTGGAATAACGATACATTTCCTCTACCGCATGGATGGCAGATGCCCTTAATAACTGGGACTCAAAGTCCATCAGTGCCTTCATAATTATTGGTAAGACTCGTGGCTGTAACGAGTAGCTTTTGCCAACTTCACCTAACAAAGTAACTAGTGCTGACTTTAATTTTTCATGTGTTTTTGTATCAATATTTTCAAAGCAATTTATAATCGCCTCTCCAACACTTACTGGTTCATAATCGGCAATATTTTTGATGCAATTAAGTAATTTATGTTTAAAAAATCCCCATGTTTGACAATGATTTTGTTCTGTCAAAGTTATGAGCAGAGGATGATGACTTTCATCTCCTGGTAAAATAATCCGTGGCGGTGGAGCAGGCGGTTTTTCTTGAATACAAATAAGTGCATAGTAGCCGAGTAATGAATCAAAATGAAATATTACTGCTTGAGGACACTCAGAGCAGGCTATTTCTAGTGCCTCAACAACTTCATGTCTTACATCGATGTCGAGAGATTCATCTTTTACAAACTCTATACATCGATTGACTGCTATTTGTACTTCAATTTTCACTACATCTGATTTTTTAGGTTTTTCCTGCCAGTTTCTATTAGCTTTCCAAAACAATTCACGATAGATATTTATAATTTCTTCTTGAACTGCTGGGCGTTTTTTGGGCATTTGTGAAACAAGATACTTGTCAACCTGTATAGGGGCATAGCGGAATACCTTAGTAATTCCTTCCTTCGCACTAGCATCGGCAGTGTCGTCGCAAGGGTCATCGTATAAATCCAATGATGCAACTAGCTCTGATAATAATTCAATACCAATTTGAGGTTGGACATCCTGCAAAAATTTTAGTGCGCCGCAAGCATTGACTCGAACATAGCTGTTATCCCACAACAGAAGCGACCTCAATGGGATAATTATACTTGAGGGATTTGCATCGTAGCAACGCAGTAGAACCTCTGTAGTATTTGGATATGACGGAGCTTGTTCGTACCAACTACCAAGGGGTTGAAAGTGCCTTTGGTTGATTATCAGATTCTCAATAATGTTAGGTTCTAAAGGATAACTAATTTTTTGGTCAAGAATAAATAATATTTTTGCCGCTAATTCTGGATGGATGTTCCGCTCAATGGCAGTTAACGCCATAGATTCTAGTCGAGGTGACAAATCTTCTTGCCGACCCGCAAGTTCAGCGCAAATTGGTAAACAATGTGAAGCAAATTCTTCAGATAGCGACTGGTCAATCAAAATGTCGATAGCGACTGCTGGAAATAAGTCAGCCCCAATCCGTGCTGATTGGATCAACAAATCTAAATTTCTTTGCTGCTTTACCTTGTCGTCCGAAAAAAGTTCTTCAACAAAAGTGAGGATTTGACGCTCGTCAATTTCAGAAGATTCCTTCGCTGCACGCGGCAGTTCCCGAAATTCCTCGCTAAGTTTCTTTAGCTGCTCTTGGCGTGTTTGATTAGCTTGCTCGTGTTTCTGTAATTGTTGCTGGTGGTTTTTGATTATTTCCTCACCCCAGGCTTTGTTGCCGTTTGGTTCATGATATTGACAATCAGCACAATTTTTAACGATAAACTCTGGAATAATCCAAGGAAGATTCATCGATTCTGTCCAACTCTCGGAATACTGACATGAAATCGCATGACTACCAATTGGTAAACCTGACATTTTTGCAAGAAGACCAGCAGACTTCATCTCTACACGGAAATGCTTGCACCAACTCCTTACATTGTGAATATATTTAGCGTTTTCCTCGCCAATGTTGATAGCTTCTTCATTTCTTCGCTGGAACGATTCGTCAAATTTACCCATTCCCATATTTTTGTAAATTCAGCCAAATATATTCTCTTCAAAAATTATAGTATGGCTTCAGTTCTGCTGACTAGCTTTATCTCCTTGGTTAACAGTCGGTTGATGACGACTTGTATTAGAGTATTTTCTGTTTCACTTATGAGTTTTTTGAGATGCCAGTAAAAAGTTAATTTGAGATTTTAAATTGATAGTACATTTTAATTCAATATAAAATCCCAAATTATCAATTAAGTTTACATTGTTGGAGTTAGCTTGAATTTACTACTAAGACTAAGAATTGTCGGTAATAAATTCTTCGCTTCAGCACCTGTCTTAATAGACATCTCCAAATCCAGCATCATAGTTACTGCCTTAGCTAAAGCATTGATGCTTGTATTTGCTACCTCCTGACGCAAATAGTAAATGCGATTAGGATTGCTGATACTGCACAGTTGAGCTAATTCACTATCTTTCTTAACCCCAGAAACGATCGCTGACTTAACCCACAGCCAAGTTCTAAACTGCGTTAGGAGAGTAGCAACAATCACCATTAATGGTTCAGAGCGTGACAGTAAATCATCCAGCAGGTGCAAAACTTGATTGCTTTCTCCTTGGCGAATAGCAGATGCCAGTTGTAGGCTATTCTGAGTCTGACATGGCACTAACTCTTTTACTTCTGCAAGTTCAAGTTGTCTGCCCTTACCATAGATATACAGTTTGCGTAACTCTGTGGCTGCACGAGTCATATCGTTACCAATTGCTTCTGCTAGATATTCCACCGCATTCTTTGACAGCACCAGCTTGATTTTTTTAGCTTGAATAGCGATCGCCTTTTCAATCAAATCAGTACGCCAAGGTGGTATTAATGGAAACTCAAACAACTTGGCATACTTGACAATATGTTTGTAAATCTTCAGGCGCTTATCTACATTGGTGGCGACAAACACCAAAATTGTGAATTCAGGCACTTGAACAAGCTGCTGCAAGGTTGACAACTCAGTATCACCCCACTGCTTGAGGTGGCAATTTTCCACAATTACCAGTTTTTTACCACCTGTCAGGGAACGAGTGCGAGCTACACTGATAGCTTGGTCAAGGCGATCGGCTGGAAATCGGTGATAGCAAAGTGTGAGCCATTGAGCATCAATCTCTGCTTTGTATTGGTTTAGCTGTTCCTGGATGGCGTGTTGGTCGTCACCTGTCAGCAAGACAATCATGCTTTTACCCTCCCATTAATATTGAGGTCGGCAGTTTTAATTAATACAGTTATTGGTTGTTGACTTTGGGTAGCTCGTTGCAGCATTTTAGCGATCGCCTCTTTACTACTTTCAAACTTATTCAGGTAAGCTGGTGTAACCTCTAAAATTGCCTTGTCACCTTGCAATTTAACGAGATTTGCATGAGCCAACAGCTTTTGATTGCTGGGTTTAGCTGTATCCATCACCTGCTGCCAAATTTGAGCCAGGTTAGCGGTATTGGCTGCAACTGTTGGTAACAATTTGTCATCTATAGGTTTAGCTGTCACCTTATTTGTGGTGTATACTCCAACTGTCGGTAGCAACTTGCCGTCATTGACAGGTTTGGCAGTTAGCGTCTTGGTTGCACTGACAGGCAAAGGCAATAAACTGGGTATCAGGTTCAGTAAGCAAACTTCTAGCCACACAGCAGCATTTACTGTGTACCGAAGATAGTTTTCTGCTTTTTGTAACTCTGCTAGGGACAAGTTAAGCGTCTCGAAATTCCAGTGATTTGCTAAAGCCTTGAGTTGAGCATAGCTAACACAACCAGTTAGCAGGGATTGCTCTTTGGGTGCAGACTTGATAATCAGTAAATCTCGGTATGTTTGCAGTAAATTAGAGAGAATCAATTTGGGTGTTTTACCAGAGTCGACTAGAAGTCTTGCTACTTGCAGCAAGTTAAAGGTGTTGTTCGTGGATATTGCCTGTAAAATTGACATTAATTCTGTTTGGGTCACACCACCAGCGATTTCCATGACATGATTAGCAGTGATATCTTCATCTAAAAGACTCACCTGACCCAGTAATTGCAGTGCATCCCGCAATCCACCATCGCTGAGTCGTGCGATCGCTGTTAGTGCCTCATCATCAATAGAAATAGATTCTGCATCTGCTACAATACCGAGGTGCTGCACAATTGCCTGAACAGACAAAGTGCGGAAATTAAACACTTGACAACGGCTGACAATAGTAGGTAATACCTTGTGCAGTTCTGTTGTGCAGAGAATGAAAACAACATGAGGTGGTGGTTCTTCAATACACTTAAGTAAGGCATTGAAGGCGTTACCGGTTAGACAATGGCACTCATCTAGAATAAAAATTCGGTAACGTCCTGCAACAGGTGCTAAGGTACTGCGCTCAATTAAAGCACGGGCATCATCTACACCATTATTAGAAGCAGCATCAATTTCACTGACATCTAGGCTATTACTGGTTTCAATTGAACGGCAGGATTGACAAATACCACAAGGTTGGTCAGTTGGTTTTTTAGTGTTGAGGCAATTGAGGGATTTAGCAAATATCCGAGCAGTTGAGGTTTTACCTGTGCCTCTAGAACCTGTGAATAAATAAGCGGGTGCAATTTGCAGGTATTTGACAGCATTAGTCAGAGCAGTTTTGATGTAGGGCTGTCCAACTAATTCGGCTATTGTCTGGGGTCGATATTTTTGATGTAGGGCGACTGTAGACATAGGATTCATTAACCTTAATTTGTCGCCCTTACCCCTGTTAAGGGGGTGTAATTTTGAATCCAAAGTAGGCTGATTTGCTCAATTACAGTAAGATTTACCGATACCAGAAGTTGAGTACACCTAATTATTTAAACGTTGAAACAGGTGGAGAAGTTTATGGAATTTACAACCGAGCTATAGCCATTTTAGAATTCATATTCTTGCCCCATAGAACGCTAATTTTCCCTTTTTTACCTGCCTCCTTAAGCAGTAGCGAATTCTGTTAAACCTCGTTTACTGGGATGATGGAAACCCAAAACAATATCGGCTTGGGGTATTCCGGCTGATAGCAAATCATCAACAACGCATAAATTAGTTGCATCTTCTTCCACCCAAACTTTGCCGTTTTTAATGCAGAGATAGATGATAATATACTGTATTTGCTTTTTGTCATCCCAGCCAAACCTAAACCAAAGATATTGATCTCTTGTTTCATCAAAAGCCAAGCGATCGCTTACTTCAACTCCCGTATCTTTTATAACTTGAGTATTAGTAGTTTCGTAATAATCAGTCAATATCTTCTTGATAGTATTGCGGTATTGTTCTAGCTTATCCATTGCCGAATTTCCTCCTTTTCTGTATTTACAACTATTAACAGCAGGTTATTTTCATTGATGACTGCTTGTACAGATTTACGTTGAAAAAAGTTCTCATAGACAACATCATCAACAGCTAAATAAAGTTTATATTCTGGCTCAGTAAGTTGAATGAGTTTCCGATAGACTATGTATTGTCCCAGGGCATTATGAAAATCATACATCAGCGATTTGCCCACAAAGCTCTTGATTTCTACAACAATCTTCTGTCCCTGGCGTTCTGCGGCGATCGGTTTTTCTGCTGCTAGGTCAGCGTAGAGTTCAGCATCCTCATATTTGATAAAGTAAGGATCATCTGTGATAGTCCAACCGTCTTTTATCAATGCGTTCTTGACTTCATTATGGTATATGTCTTTTGCTGGCATGGTGGAACTATTGAGTAATACTCTAATTGTAAAGTGTTTACTATATTGGGTAACAATTAGATTCTAAAACATACTTTTCTCTCTTTCCTTCTTGCACCCTGCTTTGCTTCCTTTTTTTTTGATAAAACTGGATAAATTTGGCATTTTGGCGGCAAATAGTCGGATATATACCGCCAAAATGCACAGTTTCTATTTGTCAAAATCGAGAATTTTCGTTCATATTGTCAGTTTTGTCCAGAGTTCCTCAAATCCCCGTCTAAAATAAACACCACTCGTATCCAAAACATCCTACAAAACTTCAAGATTCCGATTAACATTTATTAAGCATTTAGAGTGTACAGTGGCAGTAAGAATTGACGCATTTCCATTTGCAGTTCTGGATTTGGTCTATCTCCATAAGGAACCAACATGGCAGGATGATCTGATTGTTGCAAGTGCATTTTGATAGCGGAACTAGGAATTGCCTTAGCTGCTTCTACTAAATACTTGAGGTTAAACTGAATATTCAATGACATTTCTGATGGTAGATGAGCAGCAATAACCTGATCGCCTTTGCCAAACTCCCGTTCAATTGATAATCGTAGCTGCTGCAAACTTCCATCAAATTGTAAGTAAATACCTTTCTCTTTTTTATCTGTTAACACAGCTAACCGTTCCAGTGCTTTGACTAAGAATGCTTTTTCTAGGATTACTTCTCGGTCAAAGCTAAATCTTGCCAATAGCTGTTCGCAGTCAGGGTAAGTTCCTTCTAGACATTGACATCTGAGGATAATATCTTGCCAAGCAAAACCCAAGCGATTATTTTGGGCATCATACAACAAATTAATGAATTCGACAGAATCATCCAAGTTACGCGCTAGTTCCTTGAGGACTCGACCGGGAATAGTAAATTGGATTATCTCTTCAGATTCTACTTGTTTACGCGGTTTTCTACCAATTCCTTGAGTTGAAAGTTCAGTGGTTGCGACTCGATGCCCATCAGTACCAATAAACTTTAACTTCTCCTGTGCAAGTTGGATATGAACTCCGGTCAAAATATATTTATTTTCATCAGTGCTGACAGCATAAATCACACCTTTCAAACCATCTTTTAAAACTGTTGTTGGCAGAGGAATGGGAGTAGCATCAATTGTAGAACTAGGTGGAAAGTCTTCAGCACTAATGCCTCTAATTTCATATTTTCCATCAGCATCAGATAAACTGAGAGAGCAGATTTTTGTTTGCTTATCCTCATCAATAAGCTGTATAATCTGAGTCTGACTACTGAGGCTAATATTACCATTAGGGCAATGCTTAACTATCTCAAATAGCATTTCCACTGGCACAGTAATTTCACCCTTGAGCAATACCTGGGCTTCAAAACTTGCCTGAATTGTTAATGCTAAATCAGTAACAGTTAAATGTATCTGTTGTGTTTCGACATCTGCAATGATTAGAGCATTAGCAAGAATCGGATGGGTAGGTTTAGCTGGGGTAGCACAACTAACTAAAGAGAGTGCATCGTGAAATTTAGTTTGTGAGCAGATTACCTCCATTCCTGATTCTATAAGTGGTTGAGAGTTTAACTCTGATTTGGCAGAACGTTTATTAGTACGCTTATTTGAGATAGGTTCAGTTGAAGTATCAGCATCTAGAGATGTAGGTTTTTTCTTTTTACCTGTAGATATTTCTGGGATATTTGCTGATACTTCATTTTCGGCTTTAGGAGTAGCTACACTTGTTTCTTTTGTCTGATTGGCAGGCTTTACCCTTTGTTTGTGTGCTGTTTGAGTCATGATAATTTATTTCTGGTTGCGTCATTGTTAGAAAGGTGACTGCGATAGCAGAAAATAAAGGATGTGAAGTTTTGAATCAGATGCTTTTACTCTGTGAGACATACGGAACTTTAGTGAGATATCCCATTTAACCGCTCTCAGGTAAGCCTTTATTCTAATCGTAGCTTTCGGAGTATCTGGCTCCGCTCCTGAATTCTTTCTACAAATGCCTCCAAAAGTTCTTTCCAATGCTTTTTAAACTAATAACTTTGCTGTTATTAACAGATTCTTCTGTAGTGTTATCACCCAGCACAGAATCAGTTTCCAACAAAGAGTTCAGCAGTGATAGTTGATGCTCAATATCTGCTACATCGCGGTATATTCGAGATGGGTCTATTTTCATTCCTAAAGGTGTAGGAACGATTTTTAAATATTGGTTTAATGTCTCTAGATAATTTCTATTGGCAAATTGTCTTTCTGCTACATAAGGGCGCAAAATTTCCAGTAATTGGATAGCTCTTTTGATTTCTAGAGAATCAGAAGTACTATCAATTTGAGGTTGGCTTTCTCGGTAGCCTTTCATTTTCTTCTCAGCCACGAGATTGTGGAATTTAGAAACTGCTTGTTGAGTATTACCGAAAGAGTGAACTTTTTGCTGAGATTTGTAGCCTACCCTACCCCACTCAACAGTTAGATTGCTTTGCTCAACTTTTGCACTCCAGAATTTGTTACTGTTCTGAGCCGCATCTACAAATATTAAGTAAACTTCCATATTTTTGACATAATTTAGAGTAACGTATTGCCATATCAAATGAACATCTCAACAACAGATGTTCATTTGACAAAAGCTTCAAATCATTACTAATTTGGGAATACCTAATTAGTACGGAATCTAGAAGTACGAAGACCTTTCTTAGACACCTGCACAGGACTGGAAGCTGGTCGCGCAATCTTTGACCAAGACTGCATCCGCTCAACAGCAGCAGCATCTTGAACAGCTAAAGGGGTGATGTTTTGTTGGCAATTTTCTAAATCAGCCAGTGTAACCTGCTGAGGTCTTCCCTCATCGAAAGCCAGGAGTGCTGCTTCTGATGCCAGGGTTTCCAACTCAGCACCACTAAACTTGTCGGTGCTAGCAGCGATCGCCTCTAAATATTCCTGCGGAACTTCTATACCAAAGCGTTCTAAGTGAATCTTGAGAATCTGGCAACGTTCCAACTCAGTAGGCAGGTCAACGAAGAAATTCTCATCAAACCGCCCTTTCCTCTTGAACTCAATAGGCAGCGCTGTTGGGTCATTACAAGTTGCCACCACAAACACCCCCGCCGTACATTCAGACATGAAAGTGAGGATATTTCCCAGAATCCTTTGTGAGACTCCAGAGGTATCGCCATTAGCTGAAAGTGCTTTCTCGACCTCATCAATCCACAAGATACAGGGTGCGATCGCTTCAGCAGTCTTGAGTGCGCGGCGGACATTGCCCTCAGATTCTCCCACCAAACTACCAAGCATTGAGGCAATGTCTAATTGCAGCAGTGGAAGATTGAGTATGGTTGCAATGTTTTTCGCCACTATCGATTTACCCGTCCCTGGTGGCCCTGCCAGTAACACACCTTTAGGCTGAGGTAGATTTAGCGATCGCGCTTCTTGAGAAAATAATCGGCTGCGGCGTTGCAACCAATCCCGCAATAAATCCAAACCACCAAAGGGTATGGTCGCCAATTTACCCAATTCAATACCCATCTGAGACAGTAGGCGGGTTTTGTATTCGACAACCAAAGGGATGACCGTAGTATCAATTACTATACCTTTAGAAGTTAATCGCTCCTTAACAGTGAGCCGGAGAAAGTCGCTAATTTCCTCCAAGGTTAGCCCTAAAGCTGCTCTTGCCAAGGTTTCTTTATCTTCAATGGTGAGAGATACGGTAAAAGTTACCTCTTGCTCACTGGCAGATTCTTGCAAGTATAGTAAATATGATTCTAAGTGGTCTTGAATTTGCTCAATGCTGGGCAAAGGAACTTCACAGCAAGGAATTAGTCTCAGCAGGGATTCGTGCAGTTGAATGTTTTGACCTAAAAACACAATTCGCTTTTCAGTCGGTTTGAGGCGATGGTACAAGTTTTTTACTCTAGTGAGGATTTCCCAACTCAATTGCAGGGAGTTTTTACCCACAAAAGGGTGAACATCTCCCAGGATAAAAACTCCATTACTACCAAAATTATTGATGTACTCGAACACATATATTAAAGGGTCTATGTTATGAGGCTTTTTATACGTCTCGACTGATTTGAATACCAGTCCACCGTCGTCAGCAATCAGACATTGCTCCAAGCCGGAAACTCCCAAATTCCAGAAGTATACAGGACTGTTAAGTTTGTCCATCACTTCAGTAGTTAACCACTGAATGATAGTGGCTTCTTCGGGGGACAGAACATCTATTGCCACGATGGGTATTTGAGAATCAATGGTGGTAATCAAGTTTGATAGTTTCATTGTTGCGAATTTTGATCGGGTACGGGAGAAAGTTTTTCGTGAGTGGTAACAAGATGCACGACTACTTCGTAAACTTCGGCATCGCCGTTAAACACTTCAGCAACTCCAGAAGAATTTGGATGAGCAATCGCGGAAATTAGGGCATTGAGTAGCGCGCACAGTCCTTCCGCGTTTCCTTTGAGAATTACTGGTTGCCGCGCTCCTTTTGAGGGGTAAATATGGAGCATCGGATAATCTTCAGGTAGTTCGCTCATAGAAAAATTAATTGTGCGGGGGGACGAGCAAAATCCCCCCATCAAATGTTTATTGGTGGAATGGCACGTTTAGGTGAGGGATAAGGAGGAGTTATTGAAGATATCTCTCCCTTGTCTCTCTTGTCATCATTTATTGGTACAGTCGTTGTTGATGAGTAATGATGCTACGAAGCTGTTGCTGAGATTCTGGTTTGTAAATGCGATCGCCCTGCACCACACCCAAAGCTTCCTCAAAGGGTTGGGTTGCTTCTAGACACGACAAACCCTCAAATCCCTCGGCTTCTATTTTCACTTCGCCTGTAGCAGTGTCAAAATGTATCAAGATTGCCCGTTCCATAAGTTACCTCCGTATTTGTTGAGTTTGCTGGTGTGCTGAAAATGCAAGACGCAGGGTATGTACCTGACCGTTGGTTTCTTCTGTGATGGTGCATTCTCCCAGATGTTCTTGTAACTGGGCTGCTTTAGCGCGAACCATCTTCTGTCCGTAGGCTTGTATTAAGGTGTGCGAAAAGAAGTCTTCTCCTAGTCGGGGTACAGTTTCATAGGCATCATGGATGAGTTGATACACCCCTGCCTCTTGATCCCACATAAACCCGATATCTGCACGGACACTTAAACTACGACCAGGGACAACAATCTCAGCGCTTTTCCCCTGGGAGTCGTCGTAATAACCTCTCAGCGATTGTGGTTTTTCATAAACTTGGACAGTAAGCTGCAAATCTTGTAGAGCTTGTACTAAACATTCACGGTTAGTTAGTTTTGTGGTGACAGTTGAAAAATGTGACATTTCCTACCTCTAAATACTGTGGACTGGTAAATTAATGGGAACAGTGGTGATAGACAAGGAAGCAAAAAGTTCCTACCTATCACTTCCCCTCTTAGTTCCGTAGCAAGCTTGGGAAGTGTAGGCGTATTGTCTTCCTCTACAACGCCACTTGCTTACTGCTGTGGAAACCCGTCCACCGCAGTGGCTCCCTCACACCTCGTTTTCGATCAACGACGATACAGACACGTTCTCGATTGTTTTTTCTAACGAAGTTTGAGAGACATCGCTGTAGCTCTGGTTAATCCCATGCCTTCATCACTTGCTAATCGTTGAAGATGGCGTTGTTCATCCAGAAGCTTGGAGCAAATTTCATCCATTTTTTCCTGTAACTGAGAACGCCCTTGTGAATCGAGCTTTTTGGCATCCACAGAAGCGTTTTCGAGAACATTTTCTAGATGAGCCATCATTTGTCCAAGGCTGCTACCAGCTTCAAAACTGGCGTTAGCCAAAAGCATTTGGACTTTTTTGAAATGGCGTTCCATCTTTTTCTTGAAGTTGACTGGCTTGCGTCCTGGTTCCCAATTGCTCAAATCTTCGAGCAACTGGGCTGCTAGTTGTTCACCTCCTGCGATCGCTGATTCCCTCAGTGTTTGTTCTAAATTTCTGTCATACTGTTCGATAAACCGAGTTATTTGCTCTAAGCATTCAGCTTGTTTCTCTGACAATTGTTCACTGATGGCGGGAATAATAACAGGACGACCAATTACTACTTGTAAATAGTCCTCTAGTTCCTCTAAACAGGGAAAAGCTTTGGCTAAGTTCTGCTTAACTTCTTGTTGTTGTTCTATAGATAACTGCCAAGCATTGAGTGAGAGAAATTTGTCAATACGTTCTTGATAGTCTGTGTACCCCTTTTCATACTCTTCTTTCAGTTGAGTGCGTAAAACAGGTGCGATATTATCTCGAATTCCGATTAGTTGATTCCAGACCAAGGGCGCTAAGTCTATAGAACAAATCCAATCACCATTGTCATAATTCATCCATTCTTGGACTGAAGCAATTTCTTGCCTTAATTGGTTTGCTGCTTCGTCTAAAGCTTTGAAAACTTTGATGCCCTTTAAACCAACTTCTGAGGTTGTAACCTTCACTAAGTCAGATTCTTGTTCATCTTGAGAATATTTGAGAACATCTGTCCATTTGGGAGCATTACTCTTGGTTGTCTTCTTTAACTGAATCTTGAAACGGATGCGAGTTTTATTCAACTTAGAGATGTTATATCTTTCAACAACAGCGTCTTTTAGAAAGGTTTCGCTTGAATTTGTAATCACTGATTGTACCACATTTACTAGGAATAATAATGTTTTTTACCTCAGTAAAATAAAGCGTCAGCTTTACCTTTTCGCCACTAAGTTTGGCTATAACTTTATTCACGCAAATCATTTAAATGGTTACTAAATATAGATAAAGTTGATTGTATGTTAAAATCAATATGAAACTAAAAAGCTGCTAAGATCAGATTATTCGCAGAAATATTGTAAAAAAAAGACAGTCTTTCTATAGTTAGTAAGCAGTTCTTAAAGTGAGCAAACGTTTCATAAGACATTATCTATTTCATAATCTAGCAATCATAAGCTAATCGTCGTTTTTTTTCCAGATTTATTCGCTTTTAGTAAGGGCTGAAGCCCTGCTTTCATGCAACTTAAATTTTCATTAGCTTATTTTATTTGTGAAAATTACAAGGCACAGAACCCCGATTTATTAGATAAATCGGGGTTCTCATTGTTCACGAATGATTAATCGCAATTGTGTGTCGAGATTGCTATACACAATTATCACCGGATAACTAATATCCGTTGTCTAGCCCGTGAGCTAGAAACATAGTACAAACGATTAAACTCTCTAATCTTGGCCAGTACTGCCTTACTGTCATCTCCTCGTTCTGGATAAAGTCGCTTACTCAAATCTTTACCATCAATACCCGCTTCTAAGAAAGTGCTACCTTGGCTATTGTGAACAGTTAATGCAAAGCAGTTTCTGATGTTGGCAAACTGCTCTGAATGTTTGTAGTACTGCTTCCACAGAAAGGGATTACGCTTGGCACTTTTGAGTAAGCGTTTGGTTTCTTGATCAAATTGTTTTTGCTCATCTTCATGCAGAACATAGATTTGACGCACAATCCCTTCATCTGTCTCTACCTTTAACCTCCAAGTATCATAGTTGTTATAACGATCCCCAAAAACATCTAAAACAGTAAACTCTGTAGATGTAGAAAGAATCGTAGTTTTACCATCAGGAGCCATCACAGGATCTCTGGTGATTAATCTCTCTCCAGGAATAAAGCGATTGAGATTTTCACCATATAAATGTGTGCGAATCTGCTGATTGTAAAAGTCAACCTGAGTATTAGTCCAGGATAAAATTCGGAAACAATCTGGGTTTTGAGCAAATTCTCTCTTCATCTTTTTGCAAGCATAACGCAGCAAAGTTTGACGTTTAACCATCAGCGCCCCATTACTTTTATCAGGCAGATATTTGGCATAAGGCTCAAAAGGAAACTTGCTCTTGGTAACTGCATAGCGAGAAGCAGTGACAAACTCTAATAAGGGACTACCAGTTCCTTGACGCACAACTTGAGTCAATACTGCTTTATCTGGCACTTGAAAACTAGGGGATTTTCCTTCATTAACTGGATTTAACTGTGCTGGGTCGCCCATGAGAATAATTTTGATTTTTGTCCAGGTGGATGATTGGTTAGCAACATCCTCAATCCAGTGCCAGAGTTGTTTGCCAATCATGGAACATTCATCAATAAAGACAACATCAAATAGATTGATGTAAGAAGGCCCAGTTTGGTCAAGTACTTTCTCTTTACCTCTAGTTACCATACCCAGTCCTAACAACTGGTGAATGGTGAAGAATTCTACCCCAGTTACGCCATTTTCTGCCGCCATACGTTGCAGCACACCTACAGCTTTATTAGTGGGTGCAGTCAGTACAACTCGCTTACCTGTGGCAACAAGAACTTTAACTAGTTGGAATACAATAGTTGACTTGCCGGTTCCGGCATAGCCAACCAGTAGAAATAAAGCAGCCATCACGGTTGGCTGTATAAATGTCCATATTGCATCTAAAGCTTTTTGCTGCTGCTGGGTGAGTTGAAATGGAAAAGAACCTGTTGCAGCGAAAGTAGGAAGTGTTTGGATCATCATTGCTTCGCTAATTCCATTAATTGATCCACTCAATGCAGCGATAGCTGTTGGTTTTGCTTCTCCAAAAAACAACACTCCTTCTGGTTTGATGAATATGTTTCCATATCCATTCGGCATCATCAGCAATCAATATATTGAAAGTTTTTTAACATTCAGATGATTTAGTTAAATCTGGAGTTGCACATATATATTTTTCGATTAAGGTAAACATCCCCAATGTTAAATTTATTGCTACTCGGAAATCCTACTTTAATTCTTCTCATTACAAATTTTCGCGCATGTCACCATATGACTTCACTACGCATTAATACGTATCCAAATATACTAAAGTCTTATTACACTGAAAATAGTTTTTAGCGTAGGCGTGGCCTGCCGTAGACATCGCTCGTTTTTTATCCGGTCTCACTCTGGAGCGTTGCTCCCATCTCTATGTTGTTGATCAAACAAAAATACCTGCCTTACAGAACTGCATTTTTCAGCGTGGGAGTAACCTTGCTAGTCAAGTTGGGACTAGAGCATCTAACTGGAATCACAAGTTCTTTCAGCTTGTGGCTGATTGCTATCTCTATAAGTACTTGGTACGGTAGCATCATTTCAGGATTGACATCAGTGTTTTTGGCTGCTTTAGCTAGTCATTACTTTTTTACAAATCCATCTTCTACTCTCGATAGTCTAGAATTTGTATTATTTGTTATCGAGGGTCTATTAATCAGTGCGCTAACTGCTAACTTCCAGTCATGTAAACAGCAGTCAGATACTGATAAAACAGAAGCCCAAATCAATCTAAAAGATTTATTACAGAGTCAGCGTTCACTTCGTCAAGGTGAAGAACTATACCGAACATTAACCCAAAATCTACCCAATGGAGTAGTTTTTCTCTTTGATCGAGATATGCGCTTTATGGGTGCTGAGGGTACAGAACTGCAAATCTTTGGTTTACCAAAAGAAGAGTTCCAAGGTAAAACGCTGCACGAAACTGTTCTCCCTGAGACTTACGAACTGATAGAACCAGCTTACCGTAGTACCTTACAGGGTACTCCAATGTGTATTGAAATTCCTTATAACAATCAAGTTTATCTAATACAAACTTTTCCAGTCAAAGATGAAAATAGCAAAATTCTGACGGGCTTGGCAATCTTCCAAAACGTCACGAACCGCAAACAAGCAGAAGCAAAAATTATCAAGTTAAACCAAGCTTTAAATCGACGAGTTAAAGAACTACAAACTTTGTTAGAGGTGATTCCAACTGGCATTGGCATTGCAGAAGATCCAGAATGCCGAACTATTCGAGCTAATCCGGCTCTTGCCAAACTGCTGGGCATACCTGTTGACGCAAATGCCTCTCTCAGCGCTCCCAATGATGAACGTCCAACTAACTTTAAAGTTTATCAGTCAGGCAGAGAATTAGCTCCAGAAGAACTGGCTATGCAATATGCTACCACTCATGGGGTGGAAATACTGGATTCGGAAATTGAGGTGGTTCGTGATGATGGTGTGAGAATTAACCTATCGCAGTATGCTGCCCCTTTATTTGATGAAGATGGAAAAGTGCGGGGGTGTGTAAGTATATTTCTAGATATTACCCAGCGCAACCAGGCAGAAAAAAAACTGCAAGCGGCTAGAGATCAGTTACAGACTGTACTGGAGGCTGTACCTGGAATTGTATCTTGGGTCAGTTCCGATTTGTGCTATCTAGGTGTCAACAAGCACTTAGCTGATAGTTTTGATTTGTCTCCCGAAGCTTTTGTTGGTCAGGATATTGGTTTTTTAGCTAGTGGTAATGGGTTTCGTGAGTTCGTGCAAAATTTCTTTGCTGGAGATCAATCTGAAGCATTATATGAGTTGAAATCCATAAGCGCAGATCGTAGTTATTTAATTGTGGCTCAAAAATATGACCAGAACAAAGCCGCATTTTTAATCGGCATTGATATCACTGAACAAAAGCGTGTAGAGGAAGAACTGAGACAAAAGACTGAGGAACTGGCAGAAATAAATCGAGTCAAGGATGAATTCGTCGCTGTCTTGTCTCATGAGTTACGCACTCCCATGCATAATCTCCACGGTTGGGCGCAACTATTGCTAACTGAACATGAGATGGATGAAGCACTGAAAATTGAGGGACTGGAAACGATTGAACGGAATGCCCGTCTACAAGTTCGCTTAATTGACGATTTGTTGGATCTGGCTAGGATGCAGAAGGGCGAGATGAATTTGGAAATCGAACCTGTTGACCTAGCAAGTGTAATTCGGTCAGCAGCAGATACTATTCGATTGTCAGCCGAAACAAAGGGCATTCAAATTAAGTTACATCTTGATACTGGTGTGTCCAAGGTTTTAGGTGATGCCATTCGTTTACAACAAGTGGTTTGGAATTTGCTTTCAAATGCAATCAAGTTTAGTTCCAAGAATGAAAGTGTAGAGGTGAGGTTGGAACAAGTTGAGTCTCAGGCTCAGATTACTGTTATTGATCGAGGGAGGGGCATAGAAGCAGAATTTCTACCATTCGTCTTTGAACGGTTTAGTCAGCGTGACGCTTCAACTACTCGTTCTGCTGGTGGATTAGGGTTAGGACTTGCGATCGCTCTGACAATTGTAGAACTCCACAATGGCAAGATCACAGCAGCCAGTGCGGGATTCGGCAAGGGTTCGACATTCACGGTGAGGCTACCTATCGTAACAATGACAAAGCAGTTGAGTAATGATGAACTAGTAGTAGGAGAATTGCTGTATGGGAATAAGGAAATTGCCCAATTGCAGAACTTGTGCATTCTGGTTGTAGATGACGATGCAGATGCTCGGATGTTAATGCAGACTGTTCTCCAAAGCGCCGGGGCAGATGTATTAGTGGCAGCATCAGTAAAAGAAGCGTTGGCACTTTTAGAACAGCAATCGCCCGCTCTACTGATTAGTGATATCAGTATGCCAGATGAGGATGGCTTTACCTTGATTCGTCAGATTCGCTCCCGCACTATAAAGCAAGGGGGACAAATTCCAGCGATCGCTCTCACTGCTTTTGCTGAAGCCAAAAATGAGCAACGTATTTTAAAAGCAGGGTTTCAACTTTTTATTGCCAAGCCAATTGAACCAATGGAACTTGTGGACAAGATCATTGAGGTATTAAAAACTTGATCAACAGTATAGCAATCACCTGACGGCATTCGTGGTGAGTTAACTGAAACTCACGGTTATTGCAGCGAATGGTAATGTGATAACAGTATCCTGGTTTGATCTCACGGGGTTTTCTGGACATCTTTCAGCTAGCGAGTGAGGTATTCTTGCTTGAATACCCCACTTATTACCTTACTATTCCTGTCAAATATCGCCTGACTAGCATGGTAGTATTTGGCGGGGGAAGTCATGGTGTGTAAGATGGCAATAGAACTGTATCCATCATCCTTTCGTTGCGACTGTGGGCATCAATCGGATTTCTTTGAGAATACCGTCTCTGATATGAAAAACATGAGCATCCGTAAACGAGTCACTTTAGGAGACTCTGAAGATAACGAACACAGAATTGTTTTTTTCAAGAGTAAGGCAATAGAGATTATTTGTCCCCAACTCGGAACCTGCACAATAACCGACTCACAGTAACGGGCTTTAGAGATGAGTCACCACGCCTCACTGTCAGAACTCGATGCCCTCTTCGCCTCCCTCCACCATTGAGCCTTGAGATGATAATTGTAAGATGAGTGCTATGCTGACAGAATTTACCCTCGCCAGCTTCAAAAGCTACAGTACAAGCCGATTGCCCCTTGGGTCGCTGACAGTACTAATAGGTGCAAACGCCGCAGGTAAAAGTAATGCCCTTGAAGGTCTGCGCTTTCTGTCATGGCTAGCACAAGGGCAAAAACTCTCCAGCATTCAATATGCAGTAAATAGTGCAGAGCGCGTTGTACGCGGTCGAGTAAATGATTTGTGCCATAGAGGAGAGTCAAATTTTACCATTGGTTGCTATTTGGACTCAACACAGTGGAATAAACTCGATATAACCCTCAATGTGCGTGACGGAGAACTGCACATTAGTAGTGAGCGGATCATTGGCTCGACAAGTCAACTTCCACTATATGACCTAGATCAACCCTCTCAAGGAGCAGGGACAGATGTTGGTGTCGCATATAACAACTTTACAAGGGGAAAAAATAAACCACGAGTAACGTGCAGCGATCAAATGGCTATATTCGTGCAATTAGATAGCCCTGCCCGTTTTGATGCAAAATACCCCAAATCTCAAAAGACTATTCCTGAGACTGTCCGCGAATATCAACGAGTCTTAAAGAATATCTTATTTCTAGATCCCGTCCCCGCCAAAATGCGCGAATACAGCTTCAAATCCGATAAGCGATTACAAGAAGATGGTACAAATCTTTCTAGTGTTTTATTTCGCTTGTGGGAAAACAACCCCGACAATCAACAGGCAATTCTGAACTTTATCCAAAGTCTACCAGAACAGGCTATAGATGGGCTAGATTTTCTTTTCGGTCCACGGGATGAAGTCTGGTGCGGCTAGCGGAAACCTTTGGTAATAACCGTCGCTATTGTGAGGCAGCATTATTATCCGATGGCACTTTGCGGGTATTGGCTATAACTGCTGCTATGCTATCGACGACCCGTTGGTAGTTTAGTCGTCATCGAGGAAATTGACAACGGTGTTCATCCTAACCGTGCCAAGCATTTACTCACCAGTATCCGCGATATTGCCGAGCAGAGGAAGTTACGAGTGCTGCTTTCTACCCACAACCCAGCCCTAATGGATGCCTTACCCGATGCGGCTCTCGGTGATGTAGTGTTTTGTTTCCGAGATCCAGAGTCAGGAGATAGCCGCCTTGTACGGCTTGGGGATATGTACGATTTCCCAAGTCTGATATCTCAGGGGCGCTCGGTCAACTGGTAACTGCTGGGGTAGTAGATCGGTTCGTTAAATCGCCGCACACACCTGAAGACAGAAAACAGCAAGCTATGGAATGGCTGTCTCGTTTGCAGGAGTACGGCAATGAGTAGTATCTGCCTGATAGATACCAGCATATTCCTCGAAATACTTAACGTCCCCAACTATAATCAGCATAGAGCATTAGTCCTCCAAGATTATCAGACTTATTTTCAATCTGGCTGTACTTTTTTGTTGCCTATGGCGACGATCCTCGAAACAGGCAACCACATTGCCCAAAACGGCGATGGCACAATGCGAAGGAAAACTGCCCTACGTTTTGTTAAAGAAGTTAAAGAGGCATTCACAGGCGTAGCTCCCTGGAGACCTACTACATTCCCAAACACGGCAGAGATATTGGAGTGGATTGACCAGTTCCCGGATCTGGCTGGCAAAAACAAAGCTCCTAATAAGCAAGAAGGAACCAGTTTCGGTGATTTTAGCATCATTCAGGAATTTCATAAGTCCTGTAATCTCTTTCAAATGAGTGAAGTGTTTATCTGGTCGCTAGACAGCGATTTACAGAATTATCACCAAAGGGGAAAATGACAATACTTAGCATCAGCATCGAGATTAGGGCGAACGCATATTGTCATTAAGAAGTAGGTGTTATCAACAAATTCTCAAATAATCGCATTAAGCAATGCTAACTGACTTATCACTCAGTTAGCTTTTTGACCGTCGCTATCTCCCTGCTTCAAAATTATTGCATTAATTAATTTTTCTATTTTCAAATTCTGAATTATCTGAATTTAGTAAAAAGAAATGTATTTTAACCAGTGCATAATGCATAACCTCTAGCGTTGCTGTCCTAGTCTGAGTAGACGGTCATTTAAGGCGATTCTTCCTAATTCAGAAATAACCTCAACTGGAACACCAACAGATGTAGCTGCTTCTGGGATTGTTACTCTGGTATTTCGCAACAGGTCTAAAACTTGCTGCATTTTAAGAACAACTGGATCGCTTTTGTTGGTGTAACCCCGATTAATAGCAATTTTCAGCCCGGTTTCAATATCATCTACTCTAGCTCTGCGATTTTTATCTATTAAGAGTGTCTGTTGTCCAGCGATTGCGCTACTTTCAGAAGCTGTTCGGCGTCTACGTGCAGTGCCGAAGCCTATCGGAGACGCTGCGCGTAGCTTGCTTCCCCGTAGGGGTACGGCAACGTCTTCTGGTGCGTCCGCTATGCGTAGCTTGCTTCCCTGTAAGGGTACGACGATCGCATTTGCAATCTGAATACCTACATACCCAGTGTTTCTACTCACTGGAACGATATCGAAGTTGTAGAGTCGTTTTTGTCCCGTTTTGTCTACAGTTTGGACAAGTAAGTTAGTAATGGCAGTAGTGGTAGCCCCTGGAAACTTTAGCGGTTGGATTGGCCTCAGAAAAATGGTTGTAGCGCGTCCGCTTTTTAAATCTGTATCTGTGGTGTAGACCAGTCGTGAAGGGTCTGCTACCAAAATATAGGCGATCGCCTCGTCGGTTTGAGTGAAACTAATAGGCGTAGCACGTCCTGGAGTAACTTGAACCTGAATCCTATTACTTGCAGCCATATCCCGTTCAATCAAGCGATATGCAGAAGTTTGTGCTTGTGCCTGTACAACAGGTATCGTAACCCCAAATAATATTGTGGTGCTAGCAATAACAAGAGTGGCAAATTGTTTCATACCAATGAAAGAATTTTGGACTAGAAGTTTTGACTTATAGGCTGTTCTATTAATCTCAAAGATTAAGTTGTAGAACGTTCAGTTTGTATCTATTCAATAGCCAGGATGCTGTAGATAACTCAACTTCAATCTGTTTGAATTTTAAATTGCTGGCTACTTATACCAAATTAGTATCATCTTTCAACTTTCAAAAAACTATTGACGACAACTGAGACTTCTGTACCTTCAGGTAAAAACTGGATATTTGGACGTTGTAGTAATTCCTGCACTGCTTGGTCAGAGCGTCTAGACAGACGTTCACTGACTGGACTAAAAAAGCCTTCTAGCGCCGCCGCCCAAATCTGAGGATTAGAGTTACTAGTAATAGTACTTTGGTTAAAAGTGCCACTAGAAACAACAGTGCTAGATTGAGTGCGGGGCTGATTCACTATGCTTCCCACCTTACCCAAACTACTGAGTAATCCAACTAATAAATCTTGTTGGGCAATATCTGTCCCCACATCATTCAGCTTTTTAGCAATTAACGGTTGCTGTCCTCGACCGCGAATTAGCAAAGTCTCAGCCGGAATAGTTTCCTGTTTGACTGTGCCTTGGGAGTCAGGGTAAATAAGTGCGATCGCACTTGCAGATACTAAGTTATTCTTTTTACCTACTGCCACTGTTTTCGTTACTAAAACAGTACCAGCCGGGAGTGCCACCGTGCCATCTGTGGCTGTGAGAGGTTTGGTTAACTCAATAGCAAAGCGATCGCTCTTATTATTGCCTCCCTGATCCCAAATCATCGGCATGATAATTCTACCTGGGGCAGATGTACCCAGTGCTACCTCTTTAGTTTCATTTACATTGAGATCGGCTGGAGCTACAGGGGTGCGATTGAGGATACCTACCATTCCTGGAGTCAAGTTATCAGTTTTACTATCAGTGCTTTTGGAGCCAATTAAAACTGTTTGAATACCAGGGTCTTCGGGAGTGGAAATGGATGTCCTAGCTGTTGGTTTCAAGCCTGTTGGAGTTTGAGTGTTCACAGCAACTTCTGACTGAGTTTCAGCTGCTTTAGAGTTATCGATTTGCGACTGTCCCAGGCTAGCTAGTTGGCTCCACTGCTGGAAAGGATCGACATTACTTTCAGGCTGCCGTATTGGTGTTGAAGCTTGATAACTTACAGGATTTGGAGAAATATACCGTACTACTGGGGGCGCAGGTTGAGAAATTCTTACAGGAGTTATTGGTGTTATGCGTGATGTAGGAGTTGTGCGCGGTGAAAAAGTCTGAGGAGGCTGAGATGGCGTTCCTTTGGGTTTATTTTGTAGGGGTGGACTTGGAGATTTAGCCGCAACAGGTTCCACTTTGAGTTGTTGCCGTTGGTCTTGAAAGGCTAATCTGCTTTTCAGTTCGGCAGATTCATCTAAAACTGGTTCGTCTTTTGGAGATGTAGTAGGAGTTTGAACTACTTGTTTGACAGGAGGTTTCGGTTGGAGAAATCCAAACCAGATCAGTGCTACAGAGCCAATAACGATTCCCACTAAGGCAACTACTGAACCTAGTCGAACACGGGAGCAATGCGATTTTGTGAGATGACCCCACCTGGAGAGCGATCGCTAATAAACTCTTACGTATATATTTAGTATTTTATACAAAAGTTGCAGCAATATTGCTTAGAAGATACAACCTGCTACCAAAAACAAAGTTTCTGTACATTGTTGCTACTAGAAAAAAAGGTAAAATTTCCTTTCAGGAATAGTTTTGAAATAGGAAGTATCTACCTTTATGAAAAAAAATATATCTGCAAATTTAAATTTTGCCGATTCATTATCAGATTTTCAAAAGGATGTGACTAACCTTTTAGATTTGAAAAATATCGAGGAGTGGTCTGGAAAAATAGTTAAAGAAAGAGAAGAAAAAATTAGACAGGCTGCCTTAGTTTTAGCGGGTCAATGTATCGCCATATTATTGCATAAGCTTTCTCAATCAGAGTCGGCTCATCAAACAGCAATTAATCAAACCAAAGGATGGTGGCATACCGACACACAAAGACACGGTTATACGAAGAGGGAAATATTAACAGTAGGTAATGTTGTAGTAAATCTTAAATTACCATACGTTGTTCAAAAAAGAGAAAAGAAAGCGAAGAATAAATCTACTAATGTTGGATTCTGCCCCTTGCTAAAATGGTTAGGAATGTCAGAAGGCTTGACCCCATTAGTTTGGTCAGATATTACAAAATATATGAATTATAGCTAGTTCTTTTGAAGCCGCACATACAATCCTGGGTGATTGGGGAATTAATATTAGTCTTAAACGAATTGAACGATTGACATATAAATTTGGTCAAATCAGCATTGATTTACGTCAAACTAAAATATCTAACTTGCAACAAGGTAAATTACCTGGTGGGAATATACTTAAAGACCAGAGAGTTGTGATTGCTGTAGATGGTGGCAGGAGTAGAATTAGGATTAATAAAAAAGGTAGAAAAAATCTCAAAACAAACAAGCACGGCTTTACAGGGGAATGGGTTGAGCCAAAATTATTAACAATTTATGTGGTTGATGAACAGGGTAAAAAAGTTAAAAATGGCGAAATAAACATTGTAAATGATGGCACTTATGAAGACTATAAAGGCTTTTTGCCAATTTTAGAAATGCATCTGATTAGTTTGGGAATTAGTCAAGCAAAACAAGTTTTATTAGTTGCTGACGGTGCTGAATGGATTTGGAAGCATATTCCCCCTCTTTTAAAGAAATTGAAATCTCCCGATGCGACTTATCAATTATTTGATTTTTACCATGTTACTGAACGGCTACAGAAATTTGCTGATGTAGCGTTTAGTGATGATAAGGAGCGGAATAATTGGTTTAAAAAAGCACGGAGAACTTTAAAAAAAGTAATGCCATGACCATAATTAGGCAGATGGATGAATTTATATCTGAAGCTACGGGAGAGCGTTGTAAAACTATGGTCACACAGAGAAATTACCTTTTACGTGCCTATCGTGAAAGGCGTTTAAATTACGCTAAGATACTAGACCAAAAACTACCAATAGGTAGTGGAGCAATTGAGAGTTTAATTCGTCAAGTTGTCAACTTAAGAATCAAGGGTAACAGTAAATTTTGGTTGAAAGAAAATGCAGAAATTATCTTACATCTGCGTTGTCAATGGATGGCTGGAAGTTGGGATAATTTTTGTGGTTCTATCTTTAATTCTTTTATCAAACCCCAAGCTGCTTGATAAATTTTATACTTTAATCTTGCCTTTAATTTACTTTTTGACATAATTCATACTAAGTATGAAAGGCTGATTGCAGATATTTTTATAAAAAATCGTCAAATGACTTGCTATTAATCTTTTTGAGATATTTCATCAAGATGAATTTTTGTGCAAACCAGTATTTTATTTGCAAATAAAATCACCTTGTACCTAAATATAATTTTTAGCGATGGCTACGCCCGCCGCAGGCATCGCTTGTTTTTGACCAGACCTCACAAAATCGCATTGCTCCCGTCGAACACTAGGTTTTTCTGCTAACGGTCGCTCTACCGCTCCTTCTGCATCTTGTTTCAAGCGATATTCTTCGGAAATGAGGTGATTTGCGGTAGGGTTATAACCTGCCAACAACTGCTCCTCTTCAGGGCTGATATCATCATCAGCGACCAAAGTGGCTTGGTTAGAGCGATGATTGCCGTTAGTACTGTTGAATCCCGGCGAAGAATCAGCAGAGTTCTCGTTTAAGTAGTCAAATTCATGGTTTTGATTTGAATTGGTCATAATTCTACCTTTTTCCTTTAGCGTCGTTGCTGAGAATTGAACTCAACCATCTTGGTAATTTGCAGTCCAGACGATCGCACTTCATAAATTTTCTGTTCTACCAGGGGGGCATCTTTACTTAAAGGAGATCGGGGAATCTCCACTGCTTGGACGGTAAATGTGCGGTTAAAAGGAATACGCTCATCTCTACCAGTAGTTCGGTCAACTAAGATACGGGTAGCAATCATGTCTATTTCCCATTCCCCAGGTCGTACTGCTCTCGGTTCTGACAAATAGGAAATAATAGTGGTGCTGCGAAGCTGACCTGAAAAGAAGCTAGTAGGAACTAATTCGGCAATCTTCGGTAGAGAAGCTTTGGCAAATTCCGGTTCTAGTAGCAGGGAAGCAAACCAAGTATTTGTGGGAATGCGCCCATTTCTACCAACTTGAATGCCTTGGTCTGGTTGATTAGTGCCAGTGAGTTTGTCATCCCAGTTAAATGTTAGAGTTGTCCAGTCACTAACTACTTTTTGAATTACAGCTGGATAGCGCCAGTTACGGTCTTGCTCGGAAATGTAGATTGTCTCGCCATTTACCAACTGGGCAAAGGTCGTCTTGCGATCGGCAATTTTATTGACCCTGAAAGCGGTGAATAGAGTTAATAAAAATATCAGACCGTTAAATGCAGTTAGGCAGATAAAGCAAACAGCTAGGAGGTTTTTGGCTTCTGGAAGCAATGGAGCTTGAAGTCGTTTAATTTGCAGAGTCATACCAAATGGGCATAAGTAGTATTGTTTGAGAATCCTGGAACAGCCTTGTGTTAAAGGTTTTTAATCTAAAATCCAAAATCCAAAATTGGTATTACCCCCTACGGAGTAGAGCAATACTGGTTGCAGTTCCAATGGCACTGCTAAAAATATCGGTTAAGCCTTTGACATTGGCAGAAATGCCGTTATAGATTGCCATTCCCCCACCTCCAGCTATCAATACCGCCAAAACTGGTGCAAAGATGCTCAGGAAACATAAAAATGCTACATCAGATGCTAACTCAGCACCAGACTTCACCAGCACGACTGCTGCTAAACCTACTAAAATGTTGTAACCAAGTTGAACACCAAACAAGGAAATAAACCCTGTCAGCCACGCCCAAATAGGACGACCTTGTAATGGCAGTAAAGATAAACCAACTGCGATCGGCGCAAATAATGCCGTTAGCAACAGAGCAGCTTCCAAAATATTTACAAAGCCCCATTGCAGGGCATACAGGATAAAGCGAATAATGGGGATGGCAGTATCTCGAAACACACTACCTGGATCATTGGCAAACTGAACAGCAGTACCGATTTGACCAGGCAAAGTTCTATTCCAGAGAAAACTAGCAAAATCTCGTAGTGGTTGGAGTGGAGATTTTGCTTGCTCTTCAGCTTTGGTAACAATTGCCTGTGCCTGGGCTTGCTTTGAGTTCCAGCATTCAACTAACTCTGTACCGACTTTTCCTTGACATTCGCTATAAAGGTTTTCTAGCTGTTGTCTAGCGATACTGCTAATTGCCACATTGGTAATAGCATCTCGAAATGTTAGTTCACCAACTTGAAGCTGAAGAACGCTTTGCACTTGGTTGTAAGCGAAGCCTCGGATAACAGTAATTGTCTTGGCCAGCATATTGCCGTTGGCTCCCAAGAAAATCATAATCACGAAGGGCCAAACAAAGATTGATGCCAGTTCTGACCATGATTGCTTTTCAATGATTTCCTTACCAGTGGTTAGCGCCACAAATAATATGCTGGCGGCTCCCAAGGTGATGCCCAATTTAATCAAGCCAATCCATAATGCCGAACCGAGCGGATCTAAAGTAACTAGCCACACGGTATTCCACGACTCAACTGTGGCGCGAGAAAGTTCTAAAGAACTGGAGATAATTTCTAGGGCATCGGATTCTCCGCCTGTTACTGGAAATGATTGAGCAATAATGTGGATCATGAGTGTCGAAATCAAAGCTACTACTGGTCAGAACCAAGGGTAATGCCACCAGGCATGATCAATAACCCCGCCTGTTGAGTGGCAGCATTACCGGCGGCAACAGTCTTACGGCGATCGGCAGTATTGATGGCTGAAAGTTCCTTGGCTGTTTGAGCGGTTAAGGTGTTACTCAATGCCCTGTCAATGCGTGCTTGCTGGGCTTCAATAAGCATCCGCTCGTTGACGCGACTGGTAAGAGCAGTCTGTTGGGATAGGTTTTGCAAAATCTGTTGGGTGACATCTAAACTTTGGGATTCCTCACCCAAGCTGACGCTTTCTTGAGTATCTTGTTGAGTAGCTTGCTTAATTTGAGCCATCTGACTTTGGGCTGTTTGGCTCAAAGTAGCCTGATTAGCGATCTCTGTGGCAACTGTTCTAGTAGCATATTTACCAAGGTCTTCACGGATACCATAAGAGCTTTGACCATTGGTTTTGTTTTCCAAAGTTTCAGACAGCACGGCACCAGGGTCGTTGTTGGCAGAACCGTTCATGATTCCAGCCAAAACTTTGTTTAAATCTGGAATTTGAATTGCACCCAAGGCAGAATTGAGCAAATTGCCAAGAGGATTAAATAGGTCATTTTGAGCGAAATTTTTGACATCTCCCACAAAATCATTGATTTGAGATGCTGTGTCTGAGGTGAAAATACTACCAGTAGTTTTGTTACTAACAGCAGCAGCTACCGGATCTCGACCGTTGTCTTGAGTGCGAGCAAGGGCTGGACTGGCGATAGAACCAAGTTCCAAAATTAGAATTAGTGCCATCAATCTGATAAAGGTAAGTTTAGATTTCATGATTCACCTTCCTTAATGCAATTTCTAGATATATCAACTTGCAATCAGGCTACTTTCAGCCTGTTGGCAATCGTTACTTTCTTGGCGATCGCCTTCTTTTTGCAGAGATGCTCCGCTTTGGTGCAGCTTGTCCGCAGGAGTTACAGGTGGGTGTAGCCAATCGCGCAATGCTGCGGTTTGATGTATCTCTCGACCAATATGCTTAAACCCTCTGTTTTCCTTCAAAGCCGGAATGTAAGCATCTGTAAACGCTCTCAGTCCTAACAGATTGCCTTTAGCGGTATCTGGATACTGAGCCATCACCCGTTCTCGTGCTTCCCGTTCATCCTGGTTATTGGCAACACTGGCCAGCATCATTTCGGCAGGGTAAAAGCGGGTACGCCAGAATCTACCACCTGTTTCTACTAGCCAACAAGAATAAAGGTCGCTGGTACGGGGCAAAAATGCTTCAGTCGCATTTTGACTGATAATATTGACGGGATAGCCCAGATACTGTTGGAAAGAAGCAATACCGCTACTGGTAATACGTCCGGTAATCCGGTAGGTCATGTTCTGCATAATTTGAGCGCCTGTAGAACACTCGCAAATGGTATCCGGGTCTTGGGACATCAACAGAACAGCAATGCCTTCTTTCCTTCCCGTGGCACAGGTTTCGCCTATAATCTGGGCAAAGCCATCTTTACGTAACAATACGGAAAGCTCATCGCCAATAAACAAACTCTTAGGATGGGATAGTGCATTACGGATACAAGCACTATGGGCGTTAATTGCCATCAAGTAAGCATCCTGTTCGTTACTTAATCCACTGAGGGCAAAGAATTTAATCGCCGGTAATGGGGAAAAAGTGCTGGGACGAGCGATCGCTTTTCCCAACCTAGATGCGAGTAAAGCGCTAACCTGATTTTGGATTTGGTTGAGTGCCTGTCGGTCAATGTCTTCAAAGGATCTCAGATTGAGGCGCTCTCTAGTACAGAACTTGACGAAATCTGGTAGCGTGGGTATCTGCTGCCATTCTGGTGAAAGCCAGCCCATCTCAAAGGCTCGGTTGTAGCGAGTAATAATTTCTGGGTCTTTTAGAAATACGTCCAAAGCTTTGACTAGCAAGGCATCAACCCGTTGAGCTAGATGGGGGTTTTCGACTTTACCCATTGCGATCGCTGTTAATGCTTTGCGAATAAAATCCTTCCACGATTCCATGCGTCGTTCCCGTTCTGACTTGTCGAAGCGTCGCAAATCTGGCGGTTCCAGTAGGTTACTGCTGCCACTGGAAATATCGTAATATGCCCCTTGTTCGCCCAAAAGCTCAATTGCCGTCTTGAAAGTGCTGTTACCACTGGCAGAGATATCCATACCAACTACGGGAATATTGTTCGCTAATGCCTCTAGAGCAAAGCGCCATCCCAAAACGCTCTTTCCTGAGCCGGAAGTACCTGTAATTAGAGCGCGTCCAATCTGCTGGTGAAATAAGTCAACATAAATAGGCTTGCCACCACGACTGGTAAGGAATTCTACACCTTGTTTATCGATGTCCTTGGGGACAGTTAGGGGCATAATCCCGGCTACAGTATGAGTATCTAAAGTTATTCTGCGTTCGCTGAGATTGCCTCCGTGCAGCAACCATTTGCAGGTAATCGGCAGGGTTTGCAGCCAAATTTCCCAAGCAATATTACGCTCTCGAATTACTTTGGCAGTCTCAAAACTGTTAGCTAACAAGTTGCAAGCGTGGGTTAACTCTTGGGCGCTGTGACGATAAACTAGAAATACAGGCGCACAGTGCAATGCTTTCGTGCCTTCATAAAGTCGTCGTTGAGCTTCAAAGGATTCCTCCTGTTTGATTTCCGCTCCAACGTCCCGTCCCTGTCCTTTGGTTATGGCTAAAGTGCGGGCTGTTTTGGATTGTTTTGCCTGACGCGCCAGGTTGTCTTGGATGAAGAAGTCATTGCTGCGGCTGATTTCAATCCAAGCTTCTGTATCATGGACGTAGCTGGAAGCAAGGATTTTCCAGACCCACTTTAGCTGCTCTTGGGCATTAGACCAGCCGACGGGGGGATCTGTTACAACCATGACTCCACAAACCTTGCTTTTACCTGTCAGGTAAACTCGGTCATTATCTCCCCGATGTTCGGGACAAGCGGAACGTCCTTGTTGTCCTTCAATCAGTAATGTACAGATGTGCTTGTCGGTGGTTAGGGTTTCTGTTAACTCTAGTCCCGTCTCAGTCTCCTTCAGTGTAATGACTTGGGGAATAGGAGGTGCTGCACCCTCATTAAATCGATTCCAAAGCCACTGCCACAAATCTGTAGCATTGCAAGGTGTTACCTCTAAGCCAATTTTGGTATTGAGCAGCAATTCCCACTGAATGAATCCTTGCTGAAACCCTTGCAGTAAGAGCTTTTTGAAAAACTCTTCTTGGTAAATGCGTTTGTTCCCTGTAATCAATTCAACTGCCCAAGAGCCGAATTTTCTACATTTTTCAATCAGTCCACCCACAAAATCCTTTTGCTGTGAACCAGCTTCATCATCGCTCGTCCAAGTACAGAAGGCAATTTGATTCCAGATTTGGCGAGAACCTGCTTCCTTGAGTTGTTCCACCCGCAATTGCTCGTTGCGAAGCAGCACAGAAACTGGTTTCAAGTGGCAATCGTCTGCTAAGGCAGTAAGCGGGGTTTGGCGTTTGTGGGGTACTCCCTTGGTAGAGCCTGTCCGTAGGAGATATGACTCAGTATCATCACTATAACAGCCTGTACAAAAAGTAATTTTTTCACCGGGCGGTAGTTCTTTCAAACCCTCTTCAATAGAGTGGGCAAATTCGCTGACCTCATTTTCATGTAGTATGTCATGCAGTCCAGCGATGCGAAACCCAAACACGAGTTGATACTGAGAGTTGCCTTTATCCAATAACAAGGCAGCCACTTCACGATCATCTTTCTTAATTTCTGCAATACAGCAGATGTTTACCTCATTTTGGAAGGGCATGAGCTTACTTTTGCCTCCATATTGATTCGGTACAATCAGCGGCTTGAATCGGATTTGCACTTGCGAGTCTGCGTAACGCCGACGCACCCACCAGGGTCGATATTCGGGAATCGGTGAGATGTAAATGCTGTTACTGTTGCACCACTCTGTTCCCGGTGGATTACGCCATCGATCTAAAAACTGATGGGGCTGTTTGCCTGTGAGAATCCACCAGCTGATAATTAGCCAGAATGAGGTAGCAAAGAACCAACCCATACCCAAACTGAGTAAACCATTGGTGAGAACATAGCAAACTACAATGATGGCAATCCAAGGAAGTAGCTGTTCAGCCGGAATTGGCCCAATGCTGGCTTGTTTGCCTAGAATCCGATTGACTTTGATGAATTCTCGATTGTCTTGTGCCATATTTTTGTAATTCTCTGGTGCTGCATTAGTAGTCAGTCAACCAAGGAGTGACAAGTGAAGATAAGGGGGAGAATAGGACTTTTCTTCTTGTCATAAACCTCTCAAAGTTGTCTAGATCAACTATGCTCATCCCCCACTGATGAATTCTGACGAATGTTTTCTGACTTCTGAATTCTTATTTAATGGGTATAAAATTCAAGTTGGGTTTACCTGATGGCTGATGTTGTTCCTGCGCCATTACCGACAAATATGAAAGTGATGACATCAATGGCAATAACGATGGAGAATGCTAAACCAACTTGAGTAACAATTGGTCGCCAGTCGTTACCTTGCTGGGCTTGGTTATAGGCAAATAGAGAAGCAGCAGCAACCAGCAGCAAGAATGCACCTCGGATGAGGTTAAATGTCAAACCAACAACGTTGGCATCCAAAGTGCTAGTGGAACCGCCTCCGGCTTGGGAACTTTGTTGGGCTAAATTGTTGAAGAAGCTTTCCAACCCGCTTAAGAAAATAGCTTGGGCTGGAGTTGTAAAGGTATCGAGTAAAGCGGTAACAGTGATAATGGCGGCAACAATATGCCAGAAGCGGATTTTTCTACCTAAATACTTTTCTAGAATTGGTACTGTCCTAATTACATACCCAATACTCAAGAAAACAATGGTGGCACATCCCAAAATAGTGACGAATATGGGTTTGGTAGCTAACAAATAAATTCCAATCGCAAGACATAGTAAAATGAAAAGTAAGTCTATGCGGTTGATTTTCAGGTTTCTCAAGTTGGTTGAAAATTTACGAGATGGCAGTAGTTTTAACTGAGAAATGTGAGATTTTGTATTGTTCATTTTTCTCTTCTCGTTTGTAGAATTAAACTTGCATTTCTGGTTTGCTGGCTTTTCTTTGAGTTTGTTTCTGGCGTTGCCTTGCAGTATCTTTATCAGTCTGAGCTTGGGTAGAGCGAGTTGATTGCTGATTGTCCAGTAGCGTTTCTATCTCACGCAGGGGGATGCTACACTGCAAAATCTCCGGGGGCTGCCCTGGTACTAAAACGGCATCAAGCACTTGTTCATCGTTACGATTAGGGTTAAATCCTTGAAGTAGCCGTGTATCATTGGGCAGTTTTACTACTTCAAACTCGTACTTGACTTTGCCCTTTTCAGTCCAGGTGAAGGTCGGTTCATCGTTGCTGTTAAATCGGTTAGGTAGTTGTTCTTGAAATTTTTGAATTAATGCTTGGGTACTGGCTTTGAGGGCGTATTCTTCTTTCGACTGTGGCAGTTTGCAAATGCCCGTTTTTTCATCAGGACTGAGATTGTCTTGTGCGATCGCCCACTGTCCCTGAATGCGAGTACCAGCAAAGAGTGTTTCACCTTGGGTATTTTCTAAGGCGATCGCTACGCCCCCCGCAGACATCGCTACCTGCTTGTCCTGTGCTTTTACCCATAAAGTTTTGTTACTGGAAATGGCGATACCTGCTTGGGGTGATTGGTCAAATAACTCACCAGCAACTTTGGCAAACCCCACTAAAGCATCGGCACAGACAGCTTGTTGTTGCTGTGCTTGGCGTTTCGTCAGATGTTCTAAAATGTCAACATCTGCTGGTGGCTGGTTAGCAGAGTTAGGTTGGACAATATCTGCATCAGTTTTTGACTCAACAACAGTAGAATTATTCTGTGGTGCTGCCATCTGTTTTTCCAATCGGCTAATTACCATTTCTAAACGGTCAAGTCGCTTGGAAAGAACTTTCAGGTAGGCTTCAATTTGGTCAAGCTGTTCGCTGACGCTGGCATCCTTATTTAATTCAAATGGTTGAGATTGATATTTGGGGTCTAGCTTGTCACCAAGATTATCTACTTTCGAGCCGATTTTGGTAGCAGCTACAGCCAGTGGATTTTCTGCGGCTGATTCTTCAGATACAGTTTGAAAATCTTGAGACTTTTGAGACTCTGGTGAGTCCGGCTTTGCTTCTTGCAAGCGACTGGCTATGTTATCTACGCGGTCATTCTGCTGTTGCAGTTCTTTGAGAATTCGTTCAAGCCGCTTTTCATCAGCTTCAGCTGCTAGCTGTTCCAAAACTCCCTGTCCCACCGCAATTCCCAGAGATGCCAGTTGACCTGTTAAGCCTGCCAAATTCACCCCATTCACTTCTCGTCCGTTGGTGGCAGCTGTGGCACTTAAACGCGAAGCTTCGTCTAGAGGCTCTCTGGATTTAGAGTTTTTGGCAGCAGTTTTATTGGTATTAACTCTGTCCTGAGTTTTAGGTTGTGTTTTAGGCTGAGACTTACTTTGGGTTTTAGTTGAAGTTTTGGCTTGAGTTTTATGGGCTGCGCTAACACGACTAACAGATGGCTCGTCTTCTTCACCTAAGTCATCTAGGTCATCAAGTGTGGTGTTGAAATCGTCATTTAATAGGTTGTCTAGTTCGTCGTTTGTATCATCTATTTCTTCATTTTCTTCATCTAAATCGAGCAGGTCATCTTCTAATTCATCATCGAGATCGTCTAGTTCTGTTTCAGCAAAACCGCAAATTTCAGCAATGTTAGAAGGGGTGAAGTAGTTTTCATCTTTGCTGGTAATTCCTTCTAGGTTTTTAATCAGGTACTTGCCACTGGTTCAGGGCAAACGCATCTAAATATTGACGAGCCTGGATCATGATGAAATACACCAAGACTCAAACTACATAAGACTTTGAGGAAATTAAATCTCACTCAGCATGAAAATGATAATCATTGTGAGGGGGAGTTAGAGGCAGCCGACGGCTGCCTGAATTTTCACGGTCAGTTCTCCACTTAAGAGCGTAGGTTTTCTCACAGTCTGATTCTCAATAGTTTTAGATTAATGACTAGGAATCACGGGAATATCAGCGCAAAGAAAAACTCAATTTATGCGATCGCTACCGGGAAGGGGGGTTACGCCATCGCTAACTGATTAAAGTGACTTTTACAAATGGCGTGAAAAGTCAGGACGGCTACCTGTTAAGGAATATGGTATTCTTGCAGGAACTCCAAAGAAGAATTTCATTCATTCTTATTCGCCTCTCTATGAAGCTAAAGCCAAAAATCACAATTGCTGACCATTTTTTGGAAATACAAGACCCACGAATAGATCGCACAAAGCGTCATAACTTAATCGATATCATGACGATTGCTATTTGTGCAGTAATTTGTGGTGCCGATGGCTGGGTGGCAGTTGAAACATACGGATGTGCGAAGTATGAGTGGTTAAAAACATTTTTAGAATTACCAAATGGCATTCCATCTCACGATACATTTGCACGAGTTTTTGCACAAATAAATCCTCAACAATTCGAGTCATGTTTTATTAATTGGATGAAATCAATAACTAAGATGACTAATGGTGAAGTTGTCGCCATTGATGGTAAAACCTTACGCGGTTCTTACGATAAAAGTAGTGAGCAAAGTGCAATCCAAATAGTAAGTGCTTGGGCAACTACAAGTAAATTAGTATTGGGACAAGTTAAAGTTGATAAAAAATCAAATGAGATTACAGCAATCCCAGAATTATTAAAAGTCTTGGATCTATCTGGATGTATTGTCACGATTGACGCAATCGGTTGTCAAAAAGAAATTGTAAGAGTAATTACAGAGCAAGATGCGGATTATGTAATTACGTTAAAAAAGAATCAAGGAAATCTTTATGATGAAGTTGAAAAATTATTCCAGTCAGGGATAAGTACAGATTTTGAGGGGATTGAGCATAGCACATATAAAACAGAAGAAAAAGGGCATAGTCGTCATGAAATCCGCCACTATGTGATGTTATCTCAGATTCAGTCTCGACTTAACCCAGATTCAGTTTGGTCAAAGTTTAATAGTGTTGGTATGGTAGAGTCCGTCCGTTCATTAGAAGGTAAAACGACAGTTGAAACTCGCTATTTTATTAGTAGCCTAGAAGATAATGCCCAACAGTTTGGTAATTCTATTCGCAGTCATTGGGGAGTTGAGAATTCATTACATTGGGTATTGGATGTCGCCTTGAAGGAAGACGACTGTCGGATTAGGAAAGATAATGCTCCAGAGAATTTTGCAATTCTCAGACATATTGCAGTCAATCTTTTAGGTCAAGAGAAGCGTGTAAAACGTGGAATAAAAAACAAACAGTTTCTTGCTGGGCTGGATAACAATTATTTAGCAAGAGTTTTAGCATTAGCATAAACTAATATATCAGAAGTTAATTTTAAATATTTAGGAAGAATTTCACTTTTCCTCTAGATAAACATAGTTTTATAAACTCGAATATTGAGTTATTTTAGTATCAATAAATAATCATTGAGCTTCCGATAAGGTAATTCATGCTTTTTGAGAATACTTCATTTATTTTATTTATCATTTTATGAATTTTTACAATTATCTATGTCATTTTGAAATCTCTCTTAGTTTTTATTAGTAAATAAGGTGCGTTTCCCCTAGCCACTGGTTCTGTGGTTCGGATCGCTGGTGAGGTAGAAGCGATAGCCTCTAATCTCGTCATCATCTCCACCTCCTACACAGAGTTCTACTGTGATGGGGGCTTTACCTGATTCCTGGCTGTAGTTTTCTACATAGGCTTTAAAGTCCTCGTGGGACTGGATAGAATCATCTTGAATTGAGGATGCGATCGCTTTATCCAATGTGTTTTCAATATGGCGGAGTTTGCGGCGATCTGTCAGGTTTTCCCATGAGCGATTTTGAGAATTTTGTCTTTGCTTAGGTTTGGTCAGTGTTTTGGTAGCCATAGGTACTCAAAGCTGATTGCCTTAAGAGTTAACCTAACAAGACTTTATCTGGAAACAGCTAGACCAAATGGCGATTTATAGATTATCCAGTTGGCTATTAAAAAAATTATACTAAGATAATATTCAATTCTTACATTAAAGATGAGTAATCTACTTTCAGATTCACTGCGACAACTTAATGCTTCAGGAGACAACGGCTTTGAGGGGCTAATTGCTAGATTATTAGAAGATTTAACTGGACGACGATTCTATTTGGCTCAATCAGGTTCTCAAGAGGGACGCGATATGAGTTCTCGTGATTATGGCTCAAATGTTTTAGCAGTAGAATGTAAACGTTACAAGAAAAACACAACATTAGATCATAGAGAGCTATCTGGAGAGTTAAGTCAAGTTCGGAGGTCAATTCCAGATTTAGATATTTGGCTACTGGTTGCAACTCGTGATGTTAATTCCACATTAATTGATAATTTAACTCAAGAAGCTATAAATTTAGGTATTCACTTTGAATTAATTACTGAAGAGATCGAAAAGCCAGATCAATTGGAGGTATTATGTGCTAATTCAATCAATACAGTGAACAATTTTTTCAAGGATATTTTAACAGATAGTCAATTACAAAACTTAAAACAATTTTTAAAAAACATCATTAATCATCCTCAATTTCAGCAAAAAAAAGAAGCATTAAAATTTCGGCTTTGTTCAGAGTTAATAGGTTATGATAACTGGAGAGCAAAACGAAATCAGCAATTATTAGAATATTTGAAATCAGAAAAACAATCTCGTTCTGCTTTTGGACAACCTATCAATATTTTCAGTAAAAATCTAAGATTTATTACAAGAAAAGAACTGCTAGAACAATTAGATATCTGGTATTCACGATGGTCAAATAATAAAAAAATATTTACACTTTTAGGTGAAGAAGGTGATGGAAAAACATGGGGTATAGCTCATTGGTTAGGCTTAAAATTACAACAAGATAATGAATTCCCTGCTGTTATTTTCTTAACATCAAATAAAATTAGTAGCAATAAACCTTTAAATCTCTTTTCTGAAATTATAACTAGTGATTTAAACCTACAGAAAGAAAATTGTATAAAACGTATCCAACGTTGGGTTAATAATTCAAATAATACACCCAAACTACTACTTGTATTAGATGGTGTTAACCAACATTATGATCATTTATGGTGGAAAAATCTTTTAGATGAGCTTTGCGGAGATCAACAGTTTCAAAACGTAAGAATAATAATTACTTGTCGTACTGAATATTGGCGACGAAAATTTGATCATATTAGTTATGTACCAACTCATAAATATACTATTCAATCTTATAATAATGATGAATTAACAGAAGCATTAAAATCCCATGGATTCAGTCGTTCAGAGTTTTCATCAGAAGAATTATTAAAACTACTCCGTAAACCACGCTATTTCAATCTCATGCTCAAACATTATAAAAGTATTGAAATTAGTGGCGACCTAACTGTTGAACGTCTTATTTATGAAGACTGGAAAGATAGATTAGAAACAAAAAATATTTATTTAGATGATCAACAATTTAGAGGCTTGATTAGAGATTTAGCAGAAAGAGTCAGAGAAACAAATAAGCAATATCTAAAAGATAAAGAGATAGAAGATAATTTATCTTTTGTATCTAACAGAAATGAGGTTTTTCAAGAGCTTACAACTGGGGGTATCCTAAGAAACAAAGATAGCAAAAGCAAAATTAATCCAGAATTTTTACATTATGGTTTCGGTCTATTATTGGTTAATCAACTACAGGAAGGTATAGAGGAAAGTGATAAAGATCCAGAAGAAATAATTGCCGAATGGATAGAACCACAGGCAGAAATGGATATTAAAGCAAAAATCTGTCATTATGCGAGTTTAATTGCTCTTACTGATCCTAAACTCCCACCTATAGCAAAAGCTTCTTTACTGAAGGCATGGATCAATAATCTTAATCCAGGACTAGATGCTGCAAAAGAATTTATTGCATATTTACCTTGCGATTCTCGTGCTTATATTGAATTAGCAGAAATTATAGGTTCTGATACCTTTGGAAATCCTTGGGCAGAAGAATTAATAAAACGTGCTTTCATGAAATGGAAAAAATATCCAAATATATTAGATAAACTTTCATTAGCACTAGAGAAATGGTTAGGATTTTTACGTTGTGATGGTTTTTCAAATCAGCGTCATCCTTCAGTGAGGATAGAGGAGATTAGACGCGAAATTAATGAACGAGTAGGACAAGAATTAAAACCTGGTTTTTTTAAATTTCACGGTTATGAATTAACAGTGATTGAAGATGTGATAATTGAAGACGACGGATTACTTCGTCTTGGAAGATTTGCATTAGGATTAATCATCTATCTACCAATACAAAATTTTGTTAAAACTATTGTCACAGGAATAATAGCTGAGGAAATTATGGGTTTTCCTGGCAAAAACGATTTATTTAATTGGGCATTCCGTTCTGCTGCTCAATCAATATGGAATGAAATTAAATTAGAGGTTGAACATCTTCTGACATCACAAAGTTTGGTAGCTAAAAAGGCTGCTTATCGTTTGCTGTTATACGAAGGAAGTAAAGAGGCTTATGAAATTCTACAAACATTGGATAAAGAAATCTTGGCATTTAATCAACACACATACGAATACGATCCATGTAATTTTCAATGGACTCAAGATAACTATGAAAATTGTCTTAGTAGGACTGACTTGAGACCTGAATTGATAGCTTCTCGTATAAAATCAATTTGTATTAATCCAGAGTTAGTAGTTCCCGATGATCTTGGACAACGCCTAGAAGTTTTAGTAGAACAAATTTCTATCAACTCAATTTCATCTACATATCTTAGTGACTTAGATGATCATAAATTTGAGGAATTTGAGCCTGCTCTGTGTGCCTATGCACCAAAGGCTATAGCTAATTTAGTCAGACAAATTACACGAAATATCACCCAGCGAACAGGAATAAGCTTGCGACAATTGAGCTTTAATATTGTAAAAAACTATCTTATTCTTGGTTCAGAAAAAAAAGAATGTATTTATCAGGCTTGGCAGAATTTTGAGCAAAATTGTAATACAAGTAGTGAGTTAGACCATGTAGCTGAGGCTTATCTGTTTCAAATAGTTCTTAAAGAGTTAGATGCAGAACAACAATTAAATCATATCTTACAACGTCTTGATCCAAATTACGATTTTATATCTTTTGAGAAAAGTTTTAAACCAATTACTAACATAGAAATCGCATTTTTAAAAGTCAATAATCAGAAAAGTTTACAGCGCATACTTTGGTTTATTGCTAACAACAGAGAAATTTTACAACCAGAAGTAATAAATCAATATATTTACCCTCATCTTGAAAATGATGATAGCTTAATACGTTCATCAGTCTTAGAGATCATATATAAGTTCGGTGATAATGAAATTATCCAGAAATTTCTTAACTGCTCTTGGCAATGGAATTCTCAGCATCACCGTAGAGAAGATCACTGGGGGAGTCTTATTCTTGGAAAGTATGGTGAAAATTTGTCTTATTCTAGTCTTAACAACCGTATTCATCCAGCCTATCAAGGTTATGCTATTCGCTGTCGGGGAATGCAAGTAGAAGAAGTCCGACAATATGCAGATGATATTCACAAAATCTGGATCAGACTTACCACAGAAGTACCAAGACTACCAGATGATTTTCCCATTATTGAATTGAATATAACTAGTGATGATAATTTCGAGCAGTTTTATAATAAAATTTCTTTATCTGACGATAACTTTGTAGATTCTGTAACTTTTTCTTCCCGCAATATTGTTTGGGGAATAGCAGATATAAATAGCAGTAAAGACCAACTTACACAAATTCAAGATATTAATGCTAACTCAAGACTTAGAGAAGAGTTTAGGAGAATTTTGACTGAAGTACAGAAGGATCAGCTTGAATTTGGAAACTACTTTTTTTGTGAAATCCCTCCTAAAGATGTCATAGCAGAAATATCTCAGTATCCTAAGTTAGTTGATATATGGTTAACCCCTATAAAACCTGAATACGATAATAAGACAGCAGAGAAAATCATTCAGATAGGTAGTACCTTTTATTCAATTCTCTGCTCTGTTTTACTAGATGTAAACCACCCGCACGCAATAAATTTATATCATTACCTTAAAAATATTAATCGCAAAATCAGCCTAAAAAATTCGCCTACCAATATTTGTTTCCTAGATTATGCTCTTTTTCAAGTCATACCTAATGGCTCTATAGAAAATGAATGGCAGTCTCGGTTTGAGTCTTGTAATTCAGACCTAGAACTCATGGAAATGACTATTGCTGCTCAACAAGGTCATGCTTTGAATTGGTTAAATTCTTATATAAATACTAAACTTAATTCGTCTGCTCCTTTGGATTTCTCTCGTGCTGTAACGATTCTGGGATTTTTAGAAACCGATGATGCTTTTACTCGTCTTAGTCAACTTAAAGAAGAACAACCAAATACTTGGAAAAAGGAAATAATAAATATATCGCTCAATCGTTGGCAAAGTAATTCGTGGGCTAAACAGTGGTTTTATCTCTTTATGAATACAGATGATCGTCTAATGGCGTGGAGCTATTTTAGGTTATTCTTACGTTGTGTAGATAAACGATTCTGGCTATGGAAGGATAAACTTATTTGTAATTCTTCATCTAATAATTTTCACCAACTTTATCTTATTTTCTTTGAAGAAAACATCAATAAAATTGAGAACTTTATCAGAAAATATGAAAGGGATCTAGAAAAATATTTTCTCTGTTATAGACTATCTCAAGAATTATTGCAAATATCACATAAATAATTTATACTGTGTTTTATCAAAGTACCATTTAGCAGAAAGAAAAGCCAAAATTGCCACTTCTTGGTTAGGGGTGGATTTATGATCATCAAATTCTTGTTGGTTCATTAGTTACTCTTTTTCAATTCAACTCCATATCATGATGGCTAATACAGTGTCCATTATTTGAAAACTCTTGTTTTTTATTAACTAATCGCTTCCTTTCTAAAACCATATCCTCTAACTCACTTGCGGCTACTTCTGAAAGTGGAAATATCTCCTCACCCGTCTGTAGATTACCTCGGCAAATCGTCCGCTTACCTTCATTTCGGACAATAAAATCACCACTGGGTTGCACATAAGCAGTCCAATGGCTACCAATTTTAAACTGCTCAATTTCATTACTTGCAGATTGATTGGCTTGTCGCTGTTCATAGGTAGTAGCGATCGCTCCTACCAAATTATCAAACATTTCTTTACGCCAGAGTTCACGGTGAATGGCTCGGAATTGCCCAGCAGTATCTAACTTTGGTTCTGATTCCGGTAATGGAACTTCTGGCAGATTGATTGACTCAGGATTAACTTTGAGGATAACACTAGAGCCATCTGGTTGCAAAGTAGCTGCAAATGTAGCACCAATCGGCAGTTTCGGACTGTCAGGAGCAAAAGTGCCTAAATTCTTACCATCAATCTGTAATATCGGTGTACCGTTGTAACGATAAAACTCTGGATGAGATTCGGGTAACTCAAAAACTCCCACTTCCAAAGTAACGCTGCGCTTTTTCCATTGCTTACTAGAAAAGTTTTCATTGGCGAAGTGATTGTATTTGATACCCAACACTTTAATTTCATCAAACTGAAAATTTTGAAGCTGTTGACATACTTCCTCTGTAAACAGGTTATATGCCAAAGCACCAACACCTGAATCCTGACGTGATGTTGCCCAACTATGATCTGCTGGAGGAATAATTCTCAAATCCTTCGGAATATTAAGTTCATCTAAATCGTTAATGTTTTCGCCAAATTTAGCTGCTAATTTATCAACTACTTTGGGGGATAAGTCTTTCAAAGCAAATTCAATCAGAGGTAATTGAGGATGAATTGTGGCATCAAATTTAATTCCCTTTTGTTCTAAAGATTCTTTCCATTTAATAGCACCTGCACCAAAAGGAACACTCAAAACATAAATATCCTGTGGTAATGCAACACTTGGCAGTTCATAATCGTGCTGAAACGAAAACGTAATTTCCATCTGTTCTGCCAGCTTTAAACAGTCTTTGCGATGCCGATCTAATTCTGGACGGGTGTGTTGTGTGTGCCACAGTGCCGCCGCGCCTTCTCTGCGAGACGCTACGCATTGACTGAGCCTGTCCCCAGGATTTACAAACCTCTCTTCTGGACTGGTGAATAATTCATCAATTTCCGCCCGATAGCTTTCGTAGAGCTTCCCTAGTTCCTCATTAAAGGCTTCCCTGTCATCTCCCACCCGTTCCTTAATTTCGTCTCTAGCTTGCTGAAACCTTGTTTTCAATTCCTCCGCCCATTCCAAGGCATCTACAGATAACGTCTCTTTGGGAAACAGGTAGCGAAACTCATGCCTATCTCTGCTGCGAATGCGTGTTGGTTCCCACACAGGATTGACTACAACTCTTGCAATGACGTTGATTGAGCCGGGAGCATCCGCAGGCATGGCAAAAGAGCGATAAAGCCGTTCATCTTTCTTAAAATCAAAGAAGTAACTAGGGTGAGACTCTGACCATTTTTTGGCATCGGCGAGTAAATTTTCCCCACCTATTTCTTTGATATCTTCCAATCTTTCTGCACTTTTGGGCGAATCTACCTCAACCTGAAGTGCTTGAAATAGACGGTTTAGTAGCTTCCTTTGTCGTCTGCCAAATCGCTCTACATTCTCCCCGTCTTGGGGCATCGATGACTGTACACGTCCAATATTTGTTGCTACCAGCCCTACTTTATTTTGACTGCTGGCAGCAGCAATCTCTGCTAAATTTTTGTATCTTAAGTTGCTTTCTTCGTCTGTGATTTCCGTATACGCCAGCTTAGGGCGTTGTTTAACTGGCTCAAATCTTCCCGGTTCACCTGCGCGGAGAGTTTCTTGAGCAATATTAGGTAGTTTACTAGCAGAACTGACCATTAATTGGTCGCCGTCAAAATCGGCTTGGTGGTATTCCTCGGCATCCTTGGGGTGAATCCAAACTACATTGCGAGTTTTTTTCAATTCTGGATCGTGGATGTTTTGGTAGAGGCGGATGTTGTCTGAGTTGACGATGGGGTAACGGGTGAGAATGACATCTCCTTCCGGTAGGTGGGGTACACAGATTGTGCCACGAGTTAGGCGATCGCATGGCATTGCCATACCTGAATTATGGTTGTATCCTCCCTTAATCGCTAAGTCACGCCATTGATTGGCTATGTAATCGGTAGCAAACTTGCGAAATTTGGGGGTTTCAATCAATTGACCATATTTATCGCTGCGTAATAGGGAAATCCAGCGAGATTCCTGTGCTTGATTGTTAGCATTACCCTCAATTTCGTTAAAAGCTTCTTCTGACTGCTCTTGCTGCGATGGCGGAACGCCCGCCGTAGGCGATCGCTGTTGTTTGTCATATTGTTGGATGATGTATTTTGCTAACACCAAGGGATTACGCTGTAACTCGGCAAGTTCTCTAGCTTTTTCTTCGGTGGGTTTGCTCAAATCTTGTTTGACTGCTTCTTCTGAGTACCAAATGGTAAATTGCCAACTATTATCGTAGCTGGTAGCTTTGGCGTTACCTCGATTACCGATTACCGCTTGGGGAAACTCATAGTCACCGCAGGTGATTAAGTTTTTGAGTTCTGACTTTTTAATGCCTTTAATTGAGGAACGATCCATAATAATGTCGTAGCCTTTAGCATCAGTCAAATTGGCATCGGGTAGGAAAGTACCTTTGGATAAGAAGCTGGTTTTTGGGCACTCGGAATTATCTGGTTCAGCCCAATTACTCCTCCAGGCAAACCGAAATTGGAATGGACAATTGCCTTCTCCTCCCAATTGTTTGGCAAGTTGAGGCGAAATCTTGCCGTGACAGTCTCCTGTTTTATAATGAGCATACTGCGGATCTTCAAAGTCCACAATTTTAACTCGCAGCCCTGTAAAAGTTTCTGAGCCTTTGTAGCAATTGCTAACTAGTAAAGAACCATAGCGACAGGCAGTATCCGGTTCTGTAGCGAATAAGCGTCTAATTTTTTTATGCAGTGAACCATCAGCAAAGTAATAACTATTGCCAGAACTGAAAGCTAACTTGCGTCGGATTCCATCCTGAAAGGTTCTTTGTCTTAAATGGTTGGCATCTGGATTTTTACTGTCAATTTTAACCAGTAGTAGAGATTGTAAATCTTCTGCTTCAAACATCTGTTCGAGCAGAGAATTTTTAATGATTTCTGGTTCAGATAAATATCTTCCCTTACCATTGTTATACGACCCATCAAAGATAGGTATACTCAGACCAGAACCTTCTAAGACTCTAGTGGTTAAATCCATTACCAATAATCTATTAGATAGCTTATCTAGCAAGCATGAGACTCCAATATTCACCTTGGCACGAAATTACACTCGATAAAATCATCCAAGTGGATAATTTACTGATTTCATGGCAGACGGTATTTTATAGGGTGTTAGCTCTGCTAGCAGACTTCCAAGAAAGTTAAATAGCTAAACAGCGCTTTTAATCGCATTATCATTTTTCCACTGTGTTACTTTTCCACTGTGTTACTTAAGCTACACAATTTTGAAGCTACCACTAGATTTTATGAATAAAAGAATTCAACGGCTAGAAGACGGTTTATTAGTAATGCTTTATGACGATGACCCAGATTCGCCAGGAGATGAGTTGATCGTTCCTTCTGATGATATATCGCAAGATGAGCATTACCCCGAATATGCTCATCTCAAACCTGGTGAAAGCATAATAATTAAGAAAAATCCTATCAACTCTACATCAGGTTCTTATTATCCAAGTGGATATGAAGATTTAGATGAATTTCTCAACAGCAATCCTGGGGCAATTGATCGACTAGGTGATGAAAGTTCAACTACTTGTGGTTGGCGACCACCTGAACCCGATGAATCTTGGTAAAACTTCTCTTAAGAGGCACGCATTAATAAGTTACCTTTTTGAATAACTGAAAACCTTGATTATCAGTTTTTTTGATAAAGTATGTAGGTTATTTAGGTACAAATTATTAAGCTCGATTTTCCAAATTTTTTATGCTGATAACATTTTTGAATAAGCTGTTTGCACAGGTAAATAAACTGTGAAGATACTGCCTTTCCCAACAGTCGATGAAACAGAAATATTTCCCTGATGGGCTTCAACAATTTGACGGGACAAATATAATCCTAAACCGTTCCCCCGACGTTGATGCTTGCCCTGTCGAAAGCGATCAAATAAAAGTAATTGTTCTTCTGGATTCATGCCAATACCTGTATCCTCTACTTCAATCGTTACCCCTTGAACAGTGGAATTGAGGCGAATTTCTACTGACCCAGCATCACTGAAGCGAATGGCATTACCAACTAAGTTAGTGAGGAGTCGGCGTAGTTCCAGGCGATCGCCTCTAACCCTAACTAAAGAAGCTTCAGTACCCTTTGTCAAGACAGCTTTGAGAGTTAAATGTTTAACATCGGCCAAAGGCATTAGTTCTTGCACTACTTGCTGACATAATTCCCACAGGTCAACCACAAAGAAATCCAAAGTTTTGCCTCCAGCTTCATACTGGTAAACTTCTAACAAGGTATCGACCATTGACAACAAAGTTTGGTTACTCTGAGCCATTTGTTCTAAAGATTCACGCATTGCTGATAAGGTATTGCCAAAAACACCTCTTTGCAGCAACTTTAGGAATTGGTCAGCAGCTATCAGCGGAGTTCGCAGGTCGTGAGTGAGGCGGGTCACAAAATCTTCCCGTCGCTGAATGAGTAACAGTTGTTCGTCCATACTGTGTTTCAGTCTCAGCAAAGCCCGCACCCTGGCCAGTAATTCCTTCTTATCTACAGGCTTGCGAATAAATTCATCTGCACCTGCATCTAAACCTTTGACGACACTTGATTTTTCAGAACCTGTCACCAGCAAAATTGGGATAAAAGGTAAGTTTGAATTGTGCTTAATTTGTCGCGTAACTTCGTAGCCATCCATATCCGGCATCACCACATCTAGGAGTACCAAATCGGGAGGAGATTCAGCAATTTTTAGCAATGCTTCAGCACCACTGTCGGCTATGATCACGTTGTATCCCTTCAGCTTTAAGGTGACTTGCAGCAAGCGGAGGCTGTCAGCTGAGTCATCCACCAGCAGAATTCTTTGGTTTCTTTGTTGTGAAGTTATATTCCAAGATAAAGTGTTCTTCATAAAACGCCTTTAATAAACCTAATCCCTTCCGAGTAGAGAAATAGAGTAGTCAAGCTGAATTTCGTTGGGGAAAGTGTAATTTAAAGCGCCATGCTAACCACTACGTGGCGATTAACATTCATCAAAATTTTCTAAAAATTAAGACATTGTTCAACATAATTACTAATTCGTAATACTCGCCTCCAGCGAGAAACAAGGTACGTAATTTGTAATTAATAAACTGCTTATAGTCTCCCATTTTTACAGGTCACAACCCTATGGTTGGGGTCTAGTTTTACATCCATAACGTAATTACTAATTCGTAATTACGAATTGTTAATCTGGCTATGTTATGTGTAAGAGCCAGGGTTCTCGGTTAGAAATAAGCTACATCCTCCTATAAGTGTGATGTGGATACAAGTCAGAATAAACTGTATTGGTTTCAGTTTAACTTCAGTACTTTTATATTTTTTTATACTTTAGGAAGATTTTTTCAGAGAATTTTCAGATTAAACGATGTCCATTTTGAACACCGGAGCTTTTTCAACAGCTAGTTGATATATGTAGCCCTTGATATATGAACTTTTCAACCAATACTGTAAAAACTACTGGTTTCAACCTGGATGAGGTTTAATAACATTGAAATGCCGCTTTGCATCTCAATAGCCACATTTTGGCTGAATAGCTAAAATTTTTCGTCCAATGGAGTAATCCTTTCCTTAAAACCATATTCGACAGTTAAAAAAGTATAGTTACCAAGCTGCTGAGGTAAATGATGGTAGATATTCGAGTAGCAATTATTGAAGACCATAGCTTAACGCGCATTGGAATGCGTAGTTCTCTCAATGAGCAAGAAGGTATTCAAGTCGTAGGTGATGAAGCTACAGCGTCCAATGGGTTGAAACTGCTCCAAAGTACAAAACCAGACATAGCGATCGTTGATATTGGCTTGCCGGATAGAGACGGAATATGGCTGGTGCAGCAGTTTCGGGAATCTCTAGTGTCGGAAACAGCAGCACAGACTAAAGTAATGATGCTCACTTCCTTTGCCAAAGAGCAGATGGTACTGGCAGCGTTTGCAGCCGGGGCAGACTCTTATTGTGTGAAGACAATTAAGTTCGAGTTGTTGCTGGAAGCGCTGCATATCACCCATGAAGGTCAGTCTTGGATTGATCCAGCGATCGCTCGTATTGTTCTCAAGCATACTCGTCAAGGAGCGGCGGCGACGGTAAAACCGAATGCTACTCAGACGGTGACGATCTCTGCAATTGACCCAGAGCAAGCAAGCATTCTACAAGCAGATCCACTGACAAATCGAGAATTGGAAGTCTTGGAGTTAATTGTCCAAGGCTATAGCAATAACGAGATTGCCCAGAAACTCTATCTCAGCTTGGGAAGTGTAAAAGTATATGTGCGTGGGGTTTTGAACAAGCTTTGTGCAAGCGATCGCACCCAAGCAGCTGTATTAGCGTTGCGGGCTGGTTTGCTCAATTGAAGTCACTGTACAGAAGCAACTGTACAGCGCTTGGTTGTTAACTTGAGAGGGGAGCGATGTCTACGACGGGCTATGACGCTCGATGACTCGCTACCGCTTCCCTATCGGCGTCGCACAGGAGTGACTCAGGAGAATTGCCTGCATAATACTGACTTGCGTTGTATACAGGGATTTTCCGCTACCACTCTCTAAGTCGAAATAAGTAGCAAATCGTCGTAGTTTCCCCGTCGTCAATTGCAGCAAATAATCAAATGCTTCCGCAGCAACTCGCTGGTTAATACTCAAGGACTGGCTATTGAGCAAGGCCATTTGTTCACAGGACAAGTTGTTGTCTGCCAACTCTTCTGGTTGTGAAACCAGTAGATCGGGTTGCTGTATAGTTGGCGCAGGTAAGCGAAAGCAGCCTAAAGCTTCAAAATCATAGTCGTTGGGGTTAGTAGACAGATGAGAACCTAATAGTACTTGACCACTACGCTTGGAGTTACCGCAATCCAAATGCCAAATGTGAGGCGCAGGGCGGTGAGTGTTGTGCTGAAGTACTTGGGTAATTGACTCTCTAGCTTTGGCATTATCTACGCAAGCAGTGACAACAATCAGCGTATTGTAACTGGGGAGAATCCATTCGGCTTGGAAAGGTTGAGCGATCGCTGTAACTTCCATCTTCCAAGCCAGGGAGTAGCGCAGCGCCAACGTTTTGGCTTTGTTGAGTCCGATTTCTGCATCACAGAAGCACTGGCGTAAAACGTTAGCTGACTCAACATGATCCGGGTCAACAAAGTAGAGTTTCACCTGTTTACCTTGCTGAGAAAGAACTCTGCCTAACCGAACCAAAGAAGGAGCCAGCCAAGAACCAGTACCGCCGCACCCAACTAGCCACAGTTCTATCTTCGAGTAGTTGACAGTCACGACAGGAGAAGCATTTGCCAAATCAAGATTTAGCTCCATAGTACGGTTGGTTAAGTTGATACAGGTATTGGTGAGGGAACAGACATTTGCTAAATTGAAATTTACCTCCATAGCTTTTCCATCAGATTTACAGGTGGTACATCGGTACTGTAAAATTTACAGCCAGATGAAAGTGAGACATCAACCATAAAAAAGTCTCGGTCAATGTCAAACACTGCTGTAGCAGGTACATCCCAACAGTGGCGAAACAGTCCAACCCGGATTTTAATCTCTGGTTTCAGTGTATTAACTCTACCTAGTACTCCATAAATGCGAAAGCCAGATTCGTCAGCATTATCGGTGGTAGAGAAAAAGGCAGGTAAGGAACCGTGGGAATGGATGTCTACAGCCGCTTTCTGGTGGGAAGAGTCACTGCCAGAATGAGTTGGCTGGCAGCTAGTTGGAGTGGGAGCAATGCGATTTTGTGAGGTCTGGTCAAAAACAAGCGATGCCTGCGGCGGGCGTAGCCATCGCTAAAAATTATATTTAGGTACAAGGTGATTTTATTTGCAAATAAAATACTGGTTTGCACAAAAATTCATCTTGATGAAATATCTCAAAAAGATTAATAGCAAGTCATTTGACGATTTTTTATAAAAATATCTGCAATCAGCCTTTCATACTTAGTATGAATTATGTCAAAAAGTAAATTAAAGGCAAGATTAAAGTATAAAATTTATCAAGCAGCTTGGGGTTTGATAAAAGAATTAAAGATAGAACCACAAAAATTATCCCAACTTCCAGCCATCCATTGACAACGCAGATGTAAGATAATTTCTGCATTTTCTTTCAACCAAAATTTACTGTTACCCTTGATTCTTAAGTTGACAACTTGACGAATTAAACTCTCAATTGCTCCACTACCTATTGGTAGTTTTTGGTCTAGTATCTTAGCGTAATTTAAACGCCTTTCACGATAGGCACGTAAAAGGTAATTTCTCTGTGTGACCATAGTTTTACAACGCTCTCCCGTAGCTTCAGATATAAATTCATCCATCTGCCTAATTATGGTCATGGCATTACTTTTTTTTAAAGTTCTCCGTGCTTTTTTAAACCAATTATTCCGCTCCTTATCATCACTAAACGCTACATCAGCAAATTTCTGTAGCCGTTCAGTAACATGGTAAAAATCAAATAATTGATAAGTCGCATCGGGAGATTTCAATTTCTTTAAAAGAGGGGGAATATGCTTCCAAATCCATTCAGCACCGTCAGCAACTAATAAAACTTGTTTTGCTTGACTAATTCCCAAACTAATCAGATGCATTTCTAAAATTGGCAAAAAGCCTTTATAGTCTTCATAAGTGCCATCATTTACAATGTTTATTTCGCCATTTTTAACTTTTTTACCCTGTTCATCAACCACATAAATTGTTAATAATTTTGGCTCAACCCATTCCCCTGTAAAGCCGTGCTTGTTTGTTTTGAGATTTTTTCTACCTTTTTTATTAATCCTAATTCTACTCCTGCCACCATCTACAGCAATCACAACTCTCTGGTCTTTAAGTATATTCCCACCAGGTAATTTACCTTGTTGCAAGTTAGATATTTTAGTTTGACGTAAATCAATGCTGATTTGACCAAATTTATATGTCAATCGTTCAATTCGTTTAAGACTAATATTAATTCCCCAATCACCCAGGATTGTATGTGCGGCTTCAAAAGAACTAGCTATGGCACCATATTTTGTAATATCTGACCAAACTAATGGGGTCAAGCCTTCTGACATTCCTAACCATTTTAGCAAGGGGCAGAATCCAACATTAGTAGATTTATTCTTCGCTTTCTTTTCTCTTTTTTGAACAACGTATGGTAATTTAAGATTTACTACAACATTACCTACTGTTAATATTTCCCTCTTCGTATAACCGTGTCTTTGTGTGTCGGTATGCCACCATCCTTTGGTTTGATTAATTGCTGTTTGATGAGCCGACTCTGATTGAGAAAGCTTATGCAATAATATGGCGATACATTGACCCGCTAAAACTAAGGCAGCCTGTCTAATTTTTTCTTCTCTTTCTTTAACTATTTTTCCAGACCACTCCTCGATATTTTTCAAATCTAAAAGGTTAGTCACATCCTTTTGAAAATCTGATAATGAATCGGCAAAATTTAAATTTGCAGATATATTTTTTTTCATAAAGGTAGATACTTCCTATTTCAAAACTATTCCTGAAAGGAAATTTTACCTTTTTTTCTAGTAGCAACAATGTACAGAAACTTTGTTTTTGGTAGCAGGTTGTATCTTCTAAGCAATATTGCTGCAACTTTTGTATAAAATACTAAATATATACGTAAGAGTTTATTAGCGATCGCTCTCCAGGTGGGGTCATCTCACAAAATCGCATTGCTCCCGTTGGAGTTTGAATTTGTTCTGGGACTTGTAAATCCCAGCCTGCATCAGTACAGTGGAGATGAAAGAGAATTTCATGAAATTGATTGCCAGCTTGATAACTCGACCGCCACATTTCCAGTAGTAGCGGTTTGGGAATTAAGGGAGTGACTTTGAGATAAGGTGTTAGGTGAGGTAGCCCTTTGATAGTTTGGGAACACAAGCAAATAGGCATTAATACCTCTATGCCAGGACGAATGGCTCTAGCAAAGATGCCATTTCCGGCATAAAGGTACTCTAGTCCACTGCTGGTGTGTGTTGGCAGAGATGAGGTTGTGACAATTTTGTAGCCAATAATACTTTCAAGCAATGGGTTCATCAAGGATTTCCTGTACAAGCATAGCGACACTTTTCTGATTGCCGATAGGCACAAGGTCAGATACAGGATAGGTTGAACGTCTACATCTTTTGTGCAGTTTTAGAAGTTGCTGGCGAACATCCTTGCGGTATTTTTGTGATTTACTTATTGTTAGATGGTTGGTGAAAATACTGGAAATAAACAAATTCCAAGCATGGTTAATTGATAGACCATTAGCAGCAGGTGGTTCGTTCACTCCCCAGCAAACCTGTCCAGAACTGTAGACATTGGGTAGTGGCACATGAAAAGCTTCTGCTTGAGGAGTAAACTCCTGTTCTTGAATTGCCCAAACCCAATACTTTAATCCCTTGCCCACAAATACCATTGCAGGTAGCGGAACGGTTAAAGATCCAAGTTCATCGCAGTTAATTGTATAAGTGGCTGGTGGGATAAATTTTACCAAATATGTGTCTGTACTGCCCGTACCCCAGCGCACAATTCCTGGTTCCATCCAACCAGTATCAATTGGTTCGTTGCTAAAAGCAATTCTCAGGGCTGCCGGTGAGATACATTTGTAAATATGAGCATCGGCAATTTCTTTGTCTAGGTGATGGAAGATGTAAATACCATCCAAAAACAGCAATTCTGCTTGAATTACTGGAGATTTCCGGGGAGGGTCTGCCAAAATTGCTCGTAGAATTTCGCTGGATAGAATTGGTGTCGATGTAACGTCGATTAACGTGGTTTCAATGCTTGTTTCCATAGTTTTAGTAGGATTTGAGCATGAGGTTTTAAGTCTGCTTCTAGCCAATCAATTAAGTTGGCTGCACAGTTCAGCATTCGGTTTGCTTGCTGCCATTTCCTGGTCAGTAAATCAATAGATGCTTTTGACCAAGGTAAAAAGGTGTGGTCAGGTTGGTAGTAATAATCGTCTGCGTACTCATCCAACCAAAGGTTTTTAGTTTCATGGTCTAGCAGCTTTAAAGTTAAAGGCAGAAACTTTAAAGGATTATCTAAGTGATGACACTGCCGTTTCAGTTTTTTGTGGTCAATTTTGTCTGGGTGATCGATGTTACTGTACGTAATTTCGTAAATTGCAAATTCACTATCAAACCAATCGCTACCTTCTGGGTGTATTTCATCAAGCCAACGGCGACTGTCATGGCTAAAGGGTAAAAGTAGTTGCCAACCATCTTTGAGATGTTCAATTTCTCCATCCATTGTCCAGTCAATACCCATTGGGGTAATAGGAATGCTATGCAATCTTTGTTCGTAGGCTGTTTCTACAGTCCAGTGAGATAACGGAAATAGATGAGTGTAAATCAGTACAATGAATTCTAGTTCTCTGGGACTATGGCAATTTACATCTGTAGGTGGGTAAATAGTGGCTTGGCTGGCTTTCCATTCGGTAGGGAAGTATTGCTGATACAGTGCTAGTAAGGAGTAAATGTTGAGTTGGGTTTCCAGATAATCGAATGATTCTGTGGTATTGAAGGTAAATTGGCACTGGCTAAGGCTGTAAATTGCCTCTGCCATACTGAGGGGTACGAGGTGAGACATATTTTAGTGCAACTCGTTATTATGGGGGTTGGAATTAAAGAAGAGATGCAGGTAAGGTGTGGGGTCTACTTCAGTCGAAATGCAAACTGCTGTAATTTGGACAATAATTTACCCCTCAAATCAATTTCCAACTCCTTTTGTCAGCATTCAAAAACCTTCAGGGATAACGCTAGATGTGGGAGTGCAGGCTATTAGGGATTTTATGGTTTGGTTGAGTGACTCAGAAAATTCTGTTCCATCTCCGATCGCCTCTTCAATCTGGGCTGATAGCTGTGCTGCATTTTGCCAGTCAATTCCAGTGATGACCTGACGTTGACGCATTTGGTAGCACATTTGGACTGCGGGGTTGATTTCTTCAGGAGCCACTATCAGGCAATCTAGAGGAGAAGTACCTTTTTTACCGGGCTTCTTGATGATATGAATGGGTTCTCCTGGTTTCCGCTCAATGTCTGCGTTTGCTAGTTCAGCACAAAGAGGAGTAAAGGCATCCCGTAGTAATTGGTCATTAATGGCGATCGCTTCTGGAATCCAGTGTTGTTGACCTTCGTAGATAACAAGTAATTTGTTACTATTTGTAGTAGTCATGGCATTTAAAACAGTGAAATTTGCGTAGTATTACTGGCTGGTTTAGTAGTATCTGAGCTAGCACTTTCAGTGCGAATTGGAGTCTGGGCAGTGGGCAGTTTATTGGTTTTGACAGCTTTAGTCTGGGCTATATTCCGGCGAATTTGGCGATTAGGAAAATCGGCTTTCAGTTCGTCCAATAGTTGAACAATTGCAGGAGGAAAATCACCGAGTTCTTCTTGATTGAGCATGGTAACTACAGGGAAATCACCGTGACTGCTAGCAGCAATCATTACAGGTCTATCTCCTGTTTGTTGTGTAGGTAGTAAAGTGATGACAATTTGAACTTTGCATTGCTCAAAAATAAATGGTTCTAGTTGATTTACCTTGTTGGTAGCAGATATTTCTATGTCATCGTCGTCTAACTGATGAGAGTCGATTTCATCTTCGGCGTAGCTATTTTCATCACTTACTGGTTCTAAAAGTTGCAAAAAGTTCGCCTTACCTGCACGCAAGCGTTCCCTGTCAAATAGCAATCCTAAAGCTTGGAATTGTTCTTCAGCAGTGGTTTTTCCTTGTTCTTCTGAAATGTAAGATTTTAAGGTTTCAGATGTAACAGTGAGGTTGGCTTTGACAATGGCCTGTTCTGGTGTTAGCCATTTTGTAGTCATAGCTTTTTTGGCCTTGTTAAGTGGTGTGCAAGCGGTTGTGGCGGTAGCCAGAAGTAGAAACTGTTTTTGAGAGTAGGTACTGCTAGACTAAAACATATTCCCTTTGCTTTTCTCGACTGAGCCATGTCTACGGTAATTACCCAATCCCTGACTCTGGAGGAGTTTCTCAAGCTACCAGAAACAAAGCCTGCAAGCGTTTACATTAATGGTGAGATTATTCAAAAACCAATGCCAAAAGGGAAGCATAGCCGATTACAGTTAAGGCTGTGCAACAGTATCAACGATGTTGCCGAAAGCCTTCATATTGCTTATGCCTTTCCAGAACTGCGCTGTAGTTTTGGTATCCGTTCAATAGTACCTGATGTAGCGGTTTTCAACTGGTCGCGTATTCCCTTTGCTGCTGATGGGGAAGCACCCAACGATTTTCTGCTTCCTCCAGACTGGACAATTGAAATTCTTTCTCCCGAACAAAGTTCAAATCGAGTCACAGGCAATATTCTCTATTGTTTAGATCATGGTTGCCAATTAGGTTGGTTAATAGACCCAGAAGATCGTTCTATTTTGGTCTTCCGTCCAAATCAACAACCAGAACTTTTGCAGGGTGATGAGCGTTTGCCAGTGTTAGCCGGGATAGACTTGGAGTTAACTGTTGCGACTGTGTTTGGTTGGCTAAAAATGAGCAGTTAGAGAAACAGATGAAACACTATTTGTTTTAGAAAACAGGCTTAATTCAGTTACATTTGAACATATTTCACTTTCATATTACCAACCTACTTAAGTATCAAAAAATAGTTATAAGTAGTAGCCAACAAAACAGTGAAATTCCTGCTGTTGGCTGATAAATTAGTTAAAGCTATTGTTAAGTTAAAAGCGAGTCTTTGAAGTCGTGAATTGCCGTTGCTGTCAAAGCATAAATAACTCGGCGCTTACGCATGATGTGAGTGCCATCTACAGGAATACCTTTCTTCCAAGCAGCAATAATAGCTTTCTTGTCTGCTGAGTAAACAGTCTTTTCTCTGCGGTATTTTGGAGACAATTGTTCTGCATCTATCAGCACCTCACAACTTGGCGGATTTTCTTGAATTGTGATACGAAGTGAATTACCAATCATTTGCTCAGGTAGAATTCCGGCGGCGGTTTGTTCTAAAATAGTTTCATCTAATTTTTGTCGCCAGCGTTCTAGTCTTAATAGTGCTGATTGATGTACAGCTTTTAGATGTTCTAGTCGTTGCTTAATAGCCGCTATTTCAGCATCCAGTTGCAATGCTAATTCTGCTTGGGTATCAACAACTTCTTCCTGAACTTCCTGAGTTTCCCAAATAGCGGTGATGATAGCAGCTTCTTCTTCAGGAGTCTGGCAATTAGTTAGCTGTTCCCAGAGATGAGCAGCAGTTTGGGAAAGTCCTGCTAAGGATTGTTGAGCGAGTGCTAAATTCATGACTACCACTCCTCACAAACTTGATAGTATTCATATTCAGCTTCAATCTGTTCTAAGATAGCTATAGTGCCTGAATCTAAATTAGTATTGAAAGATAAATTGGAAACATTTTCTTGTGTAGGCTGAAAATTTGAAATCGGAGGAGCAACAAATTTAGGTTTAAATTTCGTTAAAATAGCTGTTAATTGTTGCATTATCTTGGTTGTGTAACGCCATCAATTTTGGCGCGATAGCGCATCTATCTGTGTTGGTATTCTCCCAAGTTTTTAGGAATTAACTTAATTTTAGATTATCGTTATTTTGTCAATGTCAAGCGTCAAAAATGTAAATAGAGATGAAACTCATCAAAAAATCGGAAAAGCTACTCCAAGAAACAAAAATCATCGAGGAAACACAAGAACAGAATTTTCCAATTGACATTATTAATATACAAGAAGCAATGCTTGAAGAACAGCCACAAATAGGTGTAAGCAATAAGGAACCTAACTATATTCCAGCGCGTGATAATCCTATAGTTCTTTCTGTTGGTAAGACGGGATGGCAAGTTTCTGATATTTGGAAGGATATTAGATTAGATAACTTCGTGCGATTCGTTGATTAGTGAATCACGGTAATCAGTCCGTAAATAACTAATCCAGCCCGACAGCAGATTACTGTCATTAAAGGCTGAACTCTCGGTCAGATGCAGGTGCAAGTCCTGCCATTCAGACTCAGAATTGACTCCTTATCTGCCCACACCGAACAAGCTCGGTTCTTGTAGAGTGAAGCTGGGAACAGGGCGCAACCAGACGACCGTTGCGGGTTGACACTGGTGCTAACGGGGAGTTCCTACGATGAAACAAAGCCTGAAAAAGCGACTTATCTATGGGAAAGGGCGCAAATAAAAACTCCCCTGATTCCGACTGGAGTTTATTCCCGCCGGGACGTGAAGTTATCACCGGTAAGAGTCAAGGGAATCCAGTAGTCGAAATGGCTGCATCTAACGGGACAATCAATCTCTCCGAGGGAACGAATAAAAACGATTTGTGAGTCCTGGGGCAGTCGAACCCCAAGTAGGCTAGACGAGAAGCGGAACTCTCACAAGTCGGGTAGGACAGACCGTAATTGGTCTGAGGTGTTCAGAATACACAAACTCTAGAAGAGAAAATGATTAGGCACAGTTACAAAACTAGTGAATCTTGGAGAGCTTTACCGTGGAAGAAATTCCGCCGTAACCTTTTCCGCCTTCAAAAGCGCGTGTACGTGCGATTCGTTGATTAGAGAATCACGGTAGCCAGTCCGTACATATCTAATCCAGTGAAACTTGACTTCGGTCAAGCACTGAACTTTCAGACTGATGTAGGTGAAAACCCTACCCGCTAGATTCGGCGTGACTCCTTACCTGCCCACACTGACCAAGCTCAATTCTTGGAGGGTGAAGCTGGGAACAGGGCACAATCAGACAGTCGTTAAGGATTGACACTGGTGCTAATGGGGAGTTCTCACGGTGAAATTGAACCTAGAAAAGCGACTTACGTTTGAGCGGGGCTTAACAATAAAAACCCGACTCCATCAGAGATAAAACCCGCTACACCCTGTACACAGTAGTAGCAAGAATCCAGGGTTTCTGGTAGTCGAATTGGTTACACCTAACGGAACATATCAATCATCTGAAGGAACGAATAAAAAACGATTTGAGAGTCTCGGAAATGTCGATTCCGAGTAGGTGAGATGAGACACGGAACTCTCTCAAGTCGGGTAGGATGCGGCGTAATTGCTGCAAGGTATTCAGAAAACACTTAATGGAGCAGAGCATGATTAGGCACAGTGAATACACTAGTGAATCTTGGAAGAATCTACCCTGGAAGAAATTTCAGAAAGATTTATTTCGCCTTCAAAAGAGAGTGTTTCAAGCGGTTTTGGCAGGAAACAAGCGGAAAGCTCGGTTTTTGCAAAAACTTATTCTGAAATCCCGTGCGGCTAGATTTTTGTCAATCCGACAAGTATCACAGCTAAATGCTGGTAAGAAGACAGCAGGTATTGATGGTGTAAAGTCCCTCGATTTTACAGGACGTTTCGAGCTAGAAACTCTACTGAGAGAATCGGCTGGAGACTGGAAGCATCAAGGACTAAGGGAAATCCCAATCCCCAAAAAGGACGGGACTACCAGAATGCTGAAAATCCCAACCATAGCCGATAGAGCTTGGCAATGCCTAGCAAAATACGCTCTGGAACCAGCGCACGAAGCAACTTTCCACGCTAGAAGCTACGGTTTTCGAGTAGGACGTTCAACGCATGACGCGCAAAAGCTCCTATTTGACAACCTTAAATCAACAGCCAACGGAATAGATAAAAGGGTTATCGAACTCGATATCGAAAAATGCTTTGATAGGATTTCACACCCAACCATAATGGATAACCTGATAGCCCCTAAGAATATCAAAACTGGTATCTTCAGATGCCTGAAAGCCGGAGTCAATCCCGAATTTCCAGAACAGGGAACCCCTCAAGGTGGCGTTGTAAGTCCATTATTAGCAAACATCGCACTAAACGGAATTGAAAGTATCCATAGAGTTCATAGGGACTCCAGATGTGAATTAACCGACAAAACCGCAGAAAGTCAAATACAATTTCCATCCGTCCGTTATGCGGATGACATGGTAATAGTATTAAGACCTCAAGACGATGCCGAACTTGTACTGAAAAACATTGAGGAATTTCTAGCCCCAAGAGGAATGAAAGTAAGTGCTAAGAAAACCAAGATAACCGCCGCGACAGATGGCTTTGACTTTCTAGGTTGGCACTTCAAAGTGCGAAACGACGGAAGAATATTAATAACTCCCTCAGTGGAGAACTTTGAGAAATTCCGAGAGAAAGTCAAGAAAATCGTTAACTGCTCGAATTATGGTTCCAAGGTAAAAGCCCAAAAGCTTGCACCAATTATAAGGGGCTGGAGAAATTACCACAGGTTCTGTGATATGTCAGGGTCAAGGTTCTCACTTTGGTTCCTACAGAAACGAACCCACACAGTAATTAATAAGGAAACCAAGAACACCAGAGAGTCAAGCTTCAAACTTGTCAAACAGGCGTTCCCATTCGTTCCTTACTCCCTCGGAAAATTCGTCATGGTCAAGGGTGACAAGTCACCGTATGACGGCGATTTAGTTTACTGGAGTCAACGCAACAGCAAACTATACGACGGTGACACCTCCAAAGCCTTACAGAGACAGAACCATTCATGTGGTCGGTGTGGGATGAAATTGACAAGCGACGAGCAAGTTCATTTACACCACATAGATGGAAATCATGATAACTGGAAAACTAAGAATCTTTCAGCAATCCATGAGTCCTGTCACGACTATTTACACATGGGCAAAAGGGTCACTCCCTAAGAATATCGGGAGCCGTGTACACGGAAACGGGTACGCACGGTTCTAACTGAGAGGTGCGGGAGATAATACTCCCCATCGACTCAACCAAAGCGGTTCAAGTTGGAGACAAGCGGAAGGCTAGGTCACTCCAAAAGCTTATTCTAAAATCCACCTCGGCTCGATTTCTTGCAATTAGACTTGTATCTCAGCTAAATGCTGGAAAAAAGACGGCGGGTATTGATGGTAAGAAATCACTCTCATTTGAAGAACGCTTCAACCTTGAAGAACTACTGAAAATGAATAGCGGAAATTGGAAGCATCAAGGACTACGGGAAATCCCTATCCCCAAGAAGGACGGGACTACCAGAATGCTAAAGATACCAACCATCGCGGATAGAGCTTGGCAATGCCTAGCAAAATATGCACTTGAACCAGCACACGAAGCCACTTTCCATGCTAGGAGCTACGGATTTAGAACTGGGCGTTCTGCCCACGATGCACAGAAGTACATCTTTAGTAACCTCAACTCCGAAGCTAACGGAATAGATAAGCGTGTAATTGAACTCGATATTGAAAAGTGCTTCGATAGGATTAAGCACTCAGCAATAATGGACGAACTCATCGCCCCCAAAGGCTTAAAACTCGGTATTTTCCGATGCCTCAAAGCAGGAGTCAACCCAGAATTCCCTGAACAAGGAACACCCCAAGGGGGAGTAGTTAGCCCACTATTAGCCAACATTGCACTTAACGGGATTGAAAGTATCCACAGATACAATAAACAAGGAAATAGAAGAATCACTGATAAAACCTCAAAAGGGGATATCAGAGAACCATCAATCCGTTACGCGGATGACATGGTTATTATACTCCGACCCGAAGATGATGCAACAGAGATACTTGAAAGAATCAGCGAGTTCCTCCGTATACGCGGAATGAATGTAAGCCAAAAGAAAACCAAAGTGACCGCAGCGACAGATGGATTTGATTTCCTCGGCTGGCACTTCAAAGTACAGAAAAACGGAAAGTTTAACAGCACTCCCTCAGTGGACAACTTCAAAGCATTCCGTAAGAAAGTAAAACACATCGTCAACAACTCGAATTATGGTTCTATCGTGAAGGCTGAGAAATTAGCCCCGGTAGTTAGAGGGTGGAGAAATTACCATAAGTTCTGCAAGATGGGTGGGTCAAAGTTTTCCTTATGGCACATCAATCATAGAGCTTTTAAGGTATTCAATAAGGAAACCAAGCAAAATCGTCATACATGCAGGAAGCTAATAAAAAAAGCATTCCCATCTGTTCCTTACTCCGAAAGTAAACACGTCATGGTTAAGGGAACGAAATCCCCCTATGACGGAGATACAGCCTACTGGAGCGAGCGTAACAGTAAACTCTACAACGGCGAAACTTCTATTGCTCTTAAGAAGCAAAACCATAGATGTGCATCCTGCGGCTTAAAGTTCATCGATGAGGAACGGGTTCACCTGCATCACATCGACGGAAATCACGTCAACTGGAAGAAAAATAATCTTGAAGCAATTCATGAGAGTTGCCACGATTACAAACACATAAGCAAACGCGCAAGCGGAGAACATCGGAAGCTGGGTGCGATGAAAGTCGCACGCCCAGATTTAACTGAGAGATGCGCGGGATAATACCCGCCATCGACTCAACCTAGTTATTATCTTTATTTTGTTCTTTTTGATTGGTAAAAGTTTAACAAATGTGTGGTTATGTTTACTGGGTACTATCCAATTATTCTTTATCCACCACTAGTGAGACGTTTATACACTAAAGATTCTACAAGTCAGGAGCATTTGAAAGCTTCGTTTCAAGGATGCGTTCAATTACCAAATGGAAATGGTACGCCCAAGCAAGGTGTCAGTGAAAAGCAATTTTTTCGCCATTTACTGTGTGCTTTTCTAGAGAATCTTATCTGTCAAGCGGTGGAATTTGAAATTCCTGGTTCGTCTCGACGTTACTCGGCTGATTTTATCCTTTACCATCGGTTTTCTGGGTTAGCTCTCGATATTGAGATTGATGAACCTTATGCTGGAGATACAGGTAAACCTCACCACTGCATTGATGTTGATGATGATAAAATCCGTAACCGTTTTTTCTTAGAGCGCAATTGGGGTGTGGTGAGATTTGCAGAAGTTCAGGTGGTGCGTCATCCTTGGAGTTGTTGTAAGGCGATCGCTCAAATCATCGCTCGGTTGACTGGAGATGATAGTGTATTCATATTATTACAAAGATTGGCTGATGTCCCTTTACAAAAACAGTGGACAAAGCGTGAGGCTAGGCTGATGGCTAAGAACAATTATCGTCAGTCTTATTTACCAACTATACACAACTCAAGCCAGAGACAACAAAAATAAGCGACTATATGTATCCATTAAAAAAGTCGCCGTCAAGGTTATGTGAATTGTGAATTTCGGGCTTTTCAACTTTATCAAGTTAGAATATAGAGCAGTTTACATAGAAACTAGGCTATATGAAAATTTCTACACTTGAGATCAAAAACTATCGAAACTTAGATGGTGTGAAAATAAATTTTCATCCTACAACAAACTTTATTATTGGAGAAAATAATTTAGGGAAATCCAATTTACTTTATTTATTAAATATCCTATTCGCCAGAAATAGTTTTAGCGAATCAGACTTTCTAAATCTAGATGATCCAATTCATATCTCTTTTTCATTGAGATTATCAGATATTGAGCAAGGTTTCTTTGATGACCTATTTGATCCTAGCGATAGAGAAAAAATTAATATAGTCGCTATCCAAGAATCTCCTGACGAAGGAATTAAATTTCAACATAAAGAGTCAGGAACAACTATCTTAAGCAGCATAGTTAGATGTGTTAATTACATAAACTATGACTCACTTAGAAATCCATCATCAGAACTAAATTTTTCTAATAATCGAGGTGTTGGAAAGTTTCTGAATCACATCATAATAAAATATCTACAAGATGGGAGGTTACAAGACTCTGATTTTGTAATTACAGAAAAGATTGATGAATTTCTAACCGAAGTTAATCAAACCTTGCAAAAAATAAAGTCTTTTAAAGACTTCTCTATACAAGCTATCAGAGAAGAAAATAAAGAGGATTTGTTGGCAAAACTCATACTATTGACTGATGATAACAACCGAACTTTAGAAAACGTAGGTTACGGCGTACAATTTTCAATAATTATCACTTTGTCAATTCTTGAGAGGCTGTTAAGTCTAAACAAGCAGAGGTTAGATAGATGTATTGTTGAAGATAGCTCAAGCTCAAAAAAATGTATTCCAATTCTAATAGGTTTGGATGAGCCTGAGATTCATTTGCATCCTTATGCACAGAGAACTTTAATCAAATACCTTGTGCGAGTAGTAAACAATGAGGAACCGGATTTTAGTTCCTTGCTTTCAGATATATTTCAAATAGATAGGCTACTTGGACAAATTTTAGTTGTTTCACATTCGCCTAATATTTTACTTAATGACTACAGGAAGTTTTTGAGATTTTGTAAAGATGAAAATGGTCATCTGATTGTTAAAAGTGGGTTTGATATAAAACTTGATGAAGCTACAGAAAAGCAATTACTTAAAAATTTACCTTATATTAAAGAAGCGTTCTTTTCAAAAGTAGTGATTTTAGTAGAGGGTGACACAGAACTTGGCGCTCTCCCCATTTTTAGTGAGAGGATGAATATTGACCTGGATGAATTTGGAATTAGTATTATTCAAGCGGGAGGTGCAAAGTCAATTCCATCTTTAATGAAATTATTAGATGAGTTCGGTATTAAAAATATCGGATTAATGGATCGCGATCAAGAATCAAGATACAGCGATCTTATAGGTTTGTCTTTTACTCAAGGACAAGACTTTGAAGAGGATATATATGAAAGCTTCAGCTTAATAGACTACATAAAATACTTAGAACAAGAATTTCCTAATGAAAGAAAGGCTAACTTTTTCATTGGCAAAGCTAAAAGTATAGGTGTTCTTCTCGATCCTCAGAATCTTATTTATCCACAGTTAGAGTTGTTATCGCCAGATAAAATTCAAGAGCTTAAGGATTTATCAAAGGAAGATATTCTTAAGATCATGAGAAATAGTAAGAGTATTTTGGATGGAGGAGACTTGGGTAATTATGTTACTGGTATTCCCCAAGTTTATAAAGATTTAATTCAAAACGCAGTTAAATTATCAAAAAATGCTGGATCAATCAGAACAAAACCAACTATTCCAGAAGCTTAGAACCTTGCATTCTGGTGATGAGAAGCAGCTTGAGGTTATTTTCTCGGAATCTAAGAGACTTATTATTGAGGCTCCTGCTGGTTATGGGAAGACAAAAACCATGATCAGCAAAGTAGCTTATCTACTGGCTACTGGGCGAATTTTTAATCCTAAGAAAATTCTTGCATTAACATATAGCGTTAATGCAGCATATAAGATTAAAAAAGAGCTTTCTGAACAATTGCCTCATCTGATTCAGGTCAACAATTCAAATAAACTCAGAATTAGCGAAAAATTATTTGTCTCAAATTATCATGGATTTTGTAGACATATTCTAAAAAGGTATGGGTATCTACTACATCCCAATCTTGCCAATTTAGATTTACTGAAATCTGTAGATGACTCCAAGACTGAACAAATTACTGAGCTTTTAGGAATATCCTCTGAAAAAGCTTTATTTTTTGCTAAATATAGTGACGCTGTTAAGTCTGTAGACAAGCAACATCTATCAAAATTATTCAATTCATACACGGATGGAATCATAAAAAGCTTTCTCGATAAGGATTGTATAAGTTTTAATGGAATCCTTGCGCTCACGCTAAGGTTATTTGTCAATTACACGGAGTTACTTAAATTTTATCAAGGCTACTTTCCTGTGATTATTGTAGATGAGTTTCAGGATACTAATATCCTAAGTTGGACTTTGTTGAAAAAATTAGTTTCTGAAGAATCACAATTAGTTTTTATGGGAGACTCCTTACAAAGGATATATGGTTTTATAGGCGCTATACCCAATTTAATAGTTGAAGCAGAGCAATTGTTCTCTATGGATAGGATAACCCTAGAAAAGAACTATAGATTTATGTCTAATCCACAGATGCTTCAACTGGATAAAAATATCAGATTAAACGGAGAAAATCCTGCTAATCCAAGTATTATAATAAACACAGAAGTTTCAGTTATATCCGTTAATAATCAATTAGAAGAGGGAGAAAAAATCGCACAAAAAATAAATTATTTATTAGCTTTAGAGCAAGAAAAAGCGTGCAAGATTGCAATTCTGGTTAGAAGTGGAGGAAAAAATATTAATAAGATTATTGATTTACTAGACAGTAAAAAGGTTCCCTATTTTTATGGTTTGTTTAATGAAGATTCACCAGAATATTTGAGATTTCACCGAGAGTGTTCTTCTCAATTTAGCAAACAGATACAAAGTGATATAAGAATTTCCAAAGGGACACTGAATAAGTTTTATTCTAATGTTGAAAAATCATTTAAGGACAAAATAACGCCAGAAATAACATCTCTACTGAATTTATTAGAGGTCTTTTTGTACAGAATTTTAGGTGATTATTCTTTTCTAAGTGTTGAAGATAAATTGGTTTTGATAAGAGACACTTTTGAAAATAAAAATTTGAAACAAAATATGGAATACGTTAGTGAAAATACCATTATTTCAACTATTCATGGGGCAAAAGGGTTGGAATGGGATTATGTTTTAATGCCAGACATGGAGCAATATTCTATGCCCAATTGGTATGGACTATGTGGATCTTGCAACCACAAAAGCAACTGTAATTTAAAGGTAGATAGTATAAATGAGAAAAAATTTTTAGAAGAATTAAGTGTGTTTTATGTAGGAGTAACTAGGGCAAGAAAGCAGATTTTCTTCTCGGCTAGCAAGACTCGTTTGAAAGCGGATGGAACTCCGGGACAGGCAAATTTGACTTGTATGCTAAAACTTCCTGGCATAACTCTTGTAGAGGAATAAAGTGTGTAGAGTTCCTTTAAGTTCAGAGCAGCCTAATAAATGTTTTGCATCGGACGGTATATAGATTATTTTTATCTGTTGTATTTTGCAATTTTTTAGCTCATTTCAAGCAATGCTATTTAATTTATATCAGTTGGCGTAGGCTTTTCAAACATTTCCCCACAATAGGGAGATGTTTGAAAATAGGTTACATCGATTTTGTCAACCTCGCGTTAACTAATTTTTTTTGGTTTTCTTACGCATTGCTTTTTTGATTTGCGGTGTAACTTCCACTCACGAATACTCATGACAATTGAGCCAAAGTCCCGACTGGCAAAGGCTGTTGTTTTATTTGCACTGTGCCAAATTGTATCTGCCTCAGTTGATTCAAGTGTAGGTGTACAGCGATCGCAATATCGGTCAAATAGTTGGCGTGGTTCAGGATGATAAGCGATTCTGTGTCTAGTGAGTAAATTAGATGTACCTAGTAGATTACGAGCTAATTTGTAGCCAGAATTGTTTCTGTTTCCCTCAGATTCACCATAAATTAGTAAAGTGCGATCGCTCAAAGTTAAACAGATAGACAAAGGAACAGACACTCCGCTAGCGCGTAGTTGTTTAAGAGATGAGCGATTATCTCTGGTTGTAGCCTGTGTGACTGTCCCTCGTCGGCAATGTAAGGTTGAGCGAGGGACAGTCACAGAAGGTTGCAGTAGCGCTGCTTGTGGGTCGATAACTTCTCCATTTTTCGCTCTTGTGAGAAGCTGCACCCACTTGCGCCAGCGTTGCTCAGAAAGTTCGTAGGGAAATAAGGCTGTAGAGTCAAATGCGGTTTCTAGTTCTTCCACATTGTACTGACAGTTTGACCAATGCTCTAGGGTAATGGGGATGGTTCCACTCAATATTCCATCTACCACCCGTCTGCGAACCATACCTGGCAGTCTCATGGAACGAGCTAAGTTGCAAATGGCTGGATCTGCGTTTTGGATAATCGTCAGTTGGCGATTGAGGTACAGCCATTCAGCAGGATTCAAGGAATGGCTGCATTTAAAGTAAACGTGCAGGGATTTTCCACCTGTATAAACTACGGCGGCGGGTTCCAAGTTCATTTCATCCTTTAGCCAGTCTACAGCTTGTCGCTGCTCACTCAATGCCAAATCATCAATTTCGTAGAATAAACATTGGCATTGACTAACGTGCTGATTGCTGATTCCCTTGTCTGGTTGGTTGGGGTAAAAGCTGACTGTAGCACCAAGATATGACATTTTAAATGCCAATGCCCAACCATCAGCATAGCGTTTAGGTGTCAGACGCCAGCAGGTGTTGCCCTGTTTGTCTCGACCTCCTTTCGTGCAGCAGTAGAGTTGAAATCCTTGCTGGGTGATTTTACCGCAGAGAATGTAGTGGGAGTAGACAAATTGATCATTGCGGCAGTAGTGATTCCAGTTTTTAGGTATTAGGTTTGTGGGCAAGTCCCAAGAAATCCTGAGCCAAATTTTGGTTCCGGTGGTAAAGCCTATTTGTCTAAGAAATTTAATAGTTGTTTGTCTGGGATTGAAGATCATGGCAGTTACGCCTAGAGAATTTATCCCTCTATAAGTGGCGTTAGCTGCGCTAGAACCAGCTTCTTCACATATAAATTTTTGCCTGAAACCTTTAATTAGCTTGGCTCACTCAGGAAAAAATGATAACTGATATCAAAGTTCCCAATTTTGAAGCTCTGGGATTCGCCTTTGGTTGGGTTGCAAGTGATTGTTAGTTAGCATCCCATTCCAACCAGCTTCACTGGGAGAAACTTGTTTGGCTTGAGGTAGTTCAGCCAGTATCTCAGCTATCAAGTTCTCAACTTTCTTATGATCTTTAAAAGCGATGACCACTGTATCGATCGCTCGCAAAAATTCTAAAGGTATTTGCTCGCTATCGCCTACACTCCAATACAATGTAGGTTTGCGCTTTTCTTTATCAACAGTTGATTCTAAGGCAATGACAGAGAGAACTTCAATCGGGTCACTTAGTAGCACTGCTCTTTCTACTGTGGCATCTGTAGCAATCCAAAAACTACCTTCTTTTGTCGGTTCAGAGTTGAGAGTAATGGCGGTGAAGTTACCTGTTGGTTCTAGCTGCTTGGCAAAAGTTGGAAGATCATCGAGTGTGCGTTCCACAAATATTGCTTGACCTGTTTGACTTGCATAGAGCCAACCCTTTTCATACAGTTCTGTGAGCAGAGAATTGGGTAAATTGTACTGCTGGCTTAACTTTAGGCGTATTTGCTCCCAGTTTGTTGGTTCTGGTATAGGCAAGGAGTTTGTTTGAGTAACTGCTGGCGTGGGATTTTCAACAGTTTGCTCCATCAGTTTCTTTATGCGTTTGTCATCCTGTTTTGGAGGTACTGCTGGTGTGGGATTTTCGACAGCTTGTTCCATGAGTTTCTGGATGCGTTTGTCATCCCGCTTGGGACTGTAGTTTACCCCTCGATGCTTTTGTAAACCAGGAAAGGTATATGCTTTACCGAGATGCGTACCACTAAAAGCCACACCATCAAGTTGGTAACTAATGCCTTTGACAATGCCTGTGCGAGTATAACCAACGCGGACATTAATACCTTGTTGTTGCGTTCGCTCTATTAGCTCTGGCATAGTGGGATGGTCGTGGGTTGATTGGTCGAGCGATCGCTGAAGTCTGACTCTAACGCTTTCCTCTCCAGTTCTGGCAATGTGCCTACGTTCGCCAGTAGTTGGACTATGCTTATCTTTTTCCCAACTTGGTTGCACCGATTGCAAATTGTATTCCTGCTCCAACTTACGAATTACCGCTTCACTTCTGCGATCATCCCAGCTATCAGAAACTGTAGTGCCATCTAATTGAATGCGACTGGCAGCAATATGTATGTGTTCATGAGTCCGGTCAGTATGCCGCACTACGACATATTGGTTCATATCAAAACCCATTGCTTGCAGATACTTCTGGGCGATTTCATCCCAAGTATCATCATCTAAACTCTCTTTATGGGCCAAACTCAGAGAAGCATGATAAACAGCCCTGCTCACCTTCGGGTTTAATCTTCGAGATATACCAAATTCAGCTGCTAGTTCGCGTGGGTTTGTTCCTTCCATATTCCCACCGATTTGTCTTGCCCCATCTTTGCCAAAGAGGTAGTTTAGCAGTCCCCGGAAACTTTTACCTTTGATGTGCTTGCCAATCATGCTTCATCTTGTAAATCAGTGATTAAATCAATTTCAGCAATCTCTCGGCGCACCTGTTTCACCAAATCTCTTACCTGTGACAACAATGCTCTATCTACAACCACAGGTTCTCCCATGAGTACTGAAGTATTGATTGCTTTAGCTATTTGGTTGAGATTGTTACCTATTTTCCCCAACTCCCAGTAAGTTTGGCCTGCTACTTTGGTGACACGCCTGGGCAATCTATTTTTCAGAGTCTTGGCACGAAACAACTCACTCATAGTGAGATTATTTTCATCTGCCATTAGCTGTGCTTTCTCGTATTCTGCCAAAGTCAGTCTAATGTCTATCCTGTGTGAGCGTTTTTGTCGCATTATTGATGCATTAGTCATTAGCTGTTTTAAGTTTGACGACTGCACTATCATTTGTCATTGACCAAGCGGTTACTTACGATTCTGGTTCGATACCAAGATGCGATACGAGATCATGAAATGCGCTGCAATAGCTTTGCTTGGGTACTAAGAAAGTCAAGATAGCGTTGCTCAGGAGTATCTCGTCGATATAGCGAAAGCGATCGCGGCGGGGCGTAGCCAATCAGTCCAAACCTTGCAGAAATTTTCCAGGCTGAACTCCCAGAGAGAATTTTCGTATCATCTTCCCCTCTGTCACGGTGGTTAACCTACTGAGGTAGGGGAACCGTGAAAGGAGGGCAAGTTTGTTGCCGCACCTGGGGGTGCGTTTTTTCTCAAGAGAAAAAATGTCCGGACAGCAACATAGCTTGCTACTCACCAAAGGTTTTTTTGGGCTGCTCGAATCAACTGTTAGATGAATATGTAATGGATCTCTGAGGGATTTGTATTGGATCTCTCATCGCATAATCTTTGTCAATAGTCAAGCATTGTTGCAAATAAAAATTATACATAGAATACGTATCTCAGACAAATGGATCTCTATTGGATCAACATTGTCACTGTAATGGATCTGCAATGGCTCGTTTGTGGATCTGGCATGGATCTGTTATGGCACACTTTTCTAAATCGAATTTCTTAGCAGAAAAGTAACGACTTAATTAACAGCAGCGAAAAAAGAATAACCAACTGGATAAAATTTGCCTTCAACAAAATGGTCAGTAGAGTGATGTTCACAGCCAGTATTTGCATTTAAGTTAAAAGCAGCTTTTATGGATAATCACAACCACAGTCAATGTCAAACCTGATAGTCAGTTTTGACCCTGGTGCTTCCTTGACCAAGATTGTTTACGAACTAGCAACTGAAGGCAAACCACATTTGATGACAATGGAACCAGAGATGCTGAAGTTGCCTCAAAGTTCGATTGACGCTTATATGTCGAGTCGCAAGGGTCTTGAATCTCCTAAACCAGCAGATGAAGCCTGGGTGTCAAGTCCGACAGATAGTGATACACAATGTACAGTAGTTGGATTCCTCGCACGGCAGTTTTCAGCATCTGCCAGACTCGATAAGCTCAAGTACGAAACCTCAATTCACAAAGCCTTAGCGGTTATTGGTGCGATCGCTCAACATAACAAATTGCCTAACAGGTTTTCACTATCACTGACCTCACTACTACCCTATGGTGAATATCAAAATCGCCAAGCATTTGAGCAACAGTTGCAGTCTGCACTCAAGGATTTTAGGTTTCGGGGTCAAAGGTTGCGGGTGAAGCTGGAGAGATTCGAGTGTTTACCCGAAGGTGCGGGATTGGCAATGATTCGCCAACGCCAGAATGGTAAAGAATGGTTTAACGCTCAAACCATCGCAGTGCTAATGTTCGGGCATCGCAATACCAGCCTTCTATTATTTGAACGGGGCAAGATGACGGCGGGTTACACCAATGGGCTGGGCTTTCACCAAATGGTAAAGCGAGTAATTGAGCGCACATCGGGACAGGATGCCACTGCTTTGACCTCTGCCATCTATGCAGCTGGTTCAGATATCACGACTGATAACCAAGCAATTCGCACTCTGGTCAAAAGTAGAGAACCTAAAAATCTTGATTATGAATTGCAGATGATTGTTAATGCCATTGCTACTGCTAAAGCTGAGTATTGGTCTAGGCTTTACGATTGGCTGGAATCAACTTTACCTGCGGTGAACGAGGTGATTTTGAGTGGTGGCGCAGCATTGTACTTAGAGCAAGAGTTACAAGAGTGCTTTCAAGAAATTTCAACTTATTGGGGTGCTGACTTACAGCAACAGGTACAAGAAGTATTCAAGGATAAAAGTAATGATTATTACCGTACTTTCCGAGAGCAGGAAGCTTTGTCCTTTAGGTTGATTGATGCGTTTGGTTTGTTTATGCGGTTTAGAGCGCAAATTGAGAAGGTGGCATAACTATGACTAATAATAAATTACGTAAAAATCATGACACTAATAGACAGCGCAAAATTTTTAGATTTTCTTACCATCCTTACTCAAATACAGTAGACGGTCAGTTAATCACATATTTGCAACAGGGAGATGAAGCACGTTCTAGCAAAGAGATGGTATTGCAGGCATTACGAATGTGCTGGTTGCCTTTAGCATACAAAACACAAGCAGATGCAGGTGTAGATATTAGCGATCAAGAACTGCGTCGGGTAGGGTTGATTTGTTGTCATGCCCTGGAACAACATTTGGCATATTTGCGAATGGAACTAGGATTACCGCATAAATCAAGTGATGTTTTGCCTATGCCTATAAGCACTATGACTAATCCTCAAACACTTGCTACTATGTTCGGTCTAGATGCAGGTAATTCCAGTCACAGTAATCCTGATGATAGTAATAACAATAACAATAGTAGCAGCAAGTCGAAACACAAAATAGATTCTGATTCCTTCATTCCTGGTGAGGGGTCTTTCTATGATGAAACAGACGATATGTTTGAGAATATTTAAGTATTTATTAATGCACATTTAGTCAAATCACAAAGGAGATTTAAGATGGCAGCAATTCACTTCATGGATGGTGAAAAAGGTGGAGTTGGCAAATCTTTGTTTGCACGGGTTATGGTGCAATACTGCATTGACAATAAACTCCCTTATGAGTTGGTAGAAGCAGACCAAAGTAATCCAGATGTAGGCGCTTTTTATCCAGATAATCATAAAACAGCAGTTTTTAGCGAATCAGAGCGTAAAGCTTACGATGCTGATGAAATTTTTAATTTAGCGCTAACAACTTCTGTCATTGTCAATTTACCTGCTCAAGTATACCCAGCAGTAACTGATTGGATTGAGCGTAATCAAATCCTAGAACTTACTGGGAAAAATAAGGTCAAAATATATAAGTGGTTTGTTTGTAGTGGTGGATATGACAGCGTTCAATTATTTATGCAATCTCTCGAACGCTTTGAGAACAAGATTAAGCACATATTTGTACGCAATTATGGTTTATGCGATGACTGGAAACATGTAGATGGACGTAAGAATTTACAGGATTTAATCAAAGCTCATAAAGTAGCTGTCATCAATTTTCCCAAGTTCAGCTATCGAGAGCGGGATATCCTTGATGCCAATCAGATAAATTTTTCTGCGGCTAGAGATTATGGAGAGTTAGGTGTATTGGGTAAGCAGCGATTACACAATTTTCTCAAAAAAGCTTCTGAGGAAATTGAGAAAGCGAAAATTTGGAATCTTCCGACAGCTTCAATTACTGCCCCAACAGAAAAAGTTGATGATGCTAATGTCAACGGCAAGTTTGCTACCAAGAAGTAATCTAATTCAGGAGTGCTGTACATAGATAGCGGGGCGTTTAGCCTGTGCAATTAATTTTACTTTTTTACTCAGGACTAATTACTCAGCACTCAGCACTGTTTCGGTGACATCTCCCACCATCAAATCAAATTACCAAATGAGCGTAGGGTACGAGGGCGCTAATTAGCTAAAAGCAAATACAGATATGAGTAATTCTCACACTGAAGAACTCGATTTAGACGATGAGTTTTTGGATTCAGTAGCTGCTAGAGGCAAAGGACTGAGCCAAATTCCTTACCCAACTTTACTAGATTTAGCCATTCGAGGTAAAGATGATTCATTTAAAGCTAGGGTTTGGGAAATTGTAGTTCAAACCGGACTAGACCCTGATGACCCAGCATTTCTGATGATGATTGCTACTGGCAGGCTACAAGTGCTGTTGGAAGACAATCCCAAAGAAATGGAAGCAATGTTTGACCTATGGCAAACGCAGCTTTATGACCATCTCCAGACATATGAAAAGGCAGCAGTAAAAGGTCAACAAAAAGCGATCGCTCAGGCTGTAACAGGATTAATTAGGCGTACTGAATTTGAGCGTGCTATTCATTCGGTTCCCTCTTTAATTGCTGCGGGAATACTGCTATTAATTGCAGCTGGAGTAGGCGGACTAGTAAGTGTAGGTGGAATGTCCTGGTATCAATCTAGTCATCTAGATCCTGCTGGGCCACGCCAACTCACACAAGCCCAAGCCAATGCTTTGGAATGGGCAACCAGTAATGAAGGTAAGTTTGCTCACAACCTAATGCAATGGAATCAAGATTTGCTGAGTCGTGACCAAAACGGTCAACTTACTTGTGCTAAGGATGTTAAGCGTTTGGGGGTAACGCTAGAAATTGGAGCAAGTAGCAGAAAAGCCTCATCCGGGTTCTGCACGTTATGGACATCACCTAGCAATCAGCGCCAGTTTGTATCTAAACCGCGTCAACCTTGAAAACCGTAGTTTTTTGGAATTAGAGTAAAGCTCAGAACTAAAGCCACAACCGAATAATACACTCTCCTTAAAAACTCCAGGTTTCAAAATGGACGGGGTTTAAGTTAAAAAATTAGTTGTCAATTTCTCAATCGTAGAAGAGGATTCAGCAGATGTTTACCTGCAAAGTTAACTGGCTTTGGCTGCTGGTAATAGGAGGTATAGTTACAGCTTGTACCCCTACTACTGTAAATGTCAGTGGCAAGGATGAGAGGAATACGACTCAAGCTCAAACAGTGCCTGATTATCCGCCGATGTATGATGTGGATGTTAAAGTTTGTGGCAACATTATTGCCCCTCTCAAGGATGGAAAACGTTGTGTCAATCAACAATTACGTTTGTGGGGGCCAGTAGGAGAGGCAAAATTAGTTCGTGCTGGTATTTCTTTACCATCAGTTTCTAGCGTAGAGCATAAATTAGTGATCGCCTCGAAAGGCTGTTATCCTGTTTATTCCCAACCTGACCAGCAGCAGTTTTATTGGGCTAATTCCATTATTCAAGTCAACAGGGGAGAAACTGCACCCACAGTCGAAGTCAAGCCAACTCAACTTTCAAACCAGCAAATTTATGAATTAATGACTAGTAAACTTTCCAGTCGGACAATTACAACATTTGGTGGGGTGGGGTGCGAAGCTGCATCGTCGGTAAAATAAAGCTTTTACGGTTGAGGGTGGGTGGGCAAAAAAGTTACCCCACTAAAATGTGGGGCTACTGTGAGAGCCAGCAGGTAATTATGAAGCTTCAGCCCATCTAGCTGTACGTTGTTGTTTATGAGCTTTACGCCGCTCCCGTACTGCATCCAAATCTTTCAGTCCATACAGACGTTTGGCGTATGCTAGTAGTTCATTGATGGGAGTTTCGCTATAATCCTGGCGAAACTGAATGTTATGTTCATTCCAATCAAATTCTTGCTGATTAAAACGTGCTTGAGCAGCAAGTTCTCTACCTGATTCCTCACGTAAAACTTCCAGTACCATTAATCGCACTTTATCCTGATATCCTATTACTTGATCCAACGCTTTTGTTTGTTCCTGATTACGAGTCATTTGAGTCATTTGATTATCCTTTGATTAACGAATTGCTACATCTCACCTAAATAGCATCGACAGATGCCTTCTGAGTTAGAGTTCACTTTTAAATCTCTTGAATTCAGCAGCAATCGCTGCATTCAATTCTGTTTTTTGTCTGCGGGTGGGTGGGAAATAGAATGCCCTGAATTATCTAATTCAGGGCATTGTAATTAATCGTCAATTTCTATATCTTCGTCATCTTCATCTTGTTCAAAATCGTCATTTATCAAGTCATCAAAGTTGCTACTTAAACCATTGAGTCCGTCCATACGTTTAGACCGAGCAGCTTTATGAGAAGCACGTCTATCTCGTATTTCATCAAGATTATTCAAGCCGTAAAGTTTGCGGGCATAATTCACCAGTTCTTTTAATGGTGTATTTACATAGTCCTTACGGAATTGGGAATTGTGTTTGTCCCAATCAAACTCTTGTCCGTTAAATCTGGCTGCTGCTGCTAATTCTCTTCCTGATTCTTCCCGCAATACTTCAATTACCATCAGGTGTACTTTTTCCTGATAAGTCATTACTCGTTCTAAAGCAGGAATATGCCTTTCAATTTTACGTGATGTTTTAGCAGTTTTGCGAGCGTTAGCGTTAACCATGAGAATTACTCCTTGATATTTAGTATTTTTCTCATAGAAACAGCATCGAAAGATGCAATTGGCTCCAATTTCAGTTCTTTATTCGGCAAAAAAATAACCTGTATTGTTTGAGGCAATACATGGTTATTTTGGGTTATTATTCTGTCAATTACTGAGAATAAGTCGGAGTTATTTACTCGTCCTCATCTTCTTCATCTAATTCGTCATCTTCATCTAAATCTTCGTCAAGTTCATCTTCAATATCCTCCTCATCTTCATCCAGGTCTTCGTCTAGTTCGTCATCTAAATCGTCAAGTTCTTCCTCTTCTTGTTCTTGGAAAGAATTACGACGTTCCAAAGATGCGCGGTTGAATTCAACTAAATCTGCTATTGCTTGCTCTGGATCAGTGCTGATAGTGTCATACAGCATACTCATGAAAATTGCCACTACTTCTGGTGCATATTTGAGTGCATCTGGTTGTCCAAACAATTTAGTAAATAATTTGGTATTCCATTTTTGCCAATCAAACTTTTTGTTACCACCTTTCTTTTTCACCTGAGCAGCAATATCAAGTCCGAGTTTTTCACGGGCTGCATGACCGATTTTTGTGGAAACACGGGAATCGCGTAGTTGTAATTTAACGCCGTATTCCTTGAAGATTAGGTTCCGCAATTCCTTCAACAATGCTAATGCCTCTTCTTGTGGTGAAGCATTCGCTACTTTTGATTTAGTTGTAGCGGATGTGCCATTGGTTTTGGCAGATGTTTTAGCATTAGCTGCGTTGCGATTGTTATTGATTCTAGCTTTAGCGATAGCCATTTTACAGCTTCCTTTAATGAAGTAAATTTTTCACCTCCTTGCCGCAATCGCGGCTTTCACATCCATTTCATTTCAATTTCTTTTTTTTGCGATTTCAAACCTGTCTTTGCTGCGACAAATTTATGCTTTTAAGAGATAAAGAAGCGGATTAGGAGCAGTTTCCGAAATTAACACTGTACTGGAGGCGATGCCTGCGGCGGGCGTAGCCATCGCTCTTTTTCACGTCAGAAATATAGCCAATCCGTTAGTGAGAATTGTCCGTGTGGCTAAAGCATCAGTAATAAATTTGCTCTAAAAGGGGAAAGTAAGTTGTTGAAGTCAGATTTATGAAGTTGACAGACTGGCCTGCTCTAGCTAACCAAAATACTCCAATTGTGGCTGTGGAGTATCATACGCCTGACACAATGCAGATATTACAGCAGTTTTACCATTGGGGTGAGGAGCGGTCTTTGTCAGTCTTTGTCTGGAATCCTGGTTATTGTGGACTACAGCAATTAATTCAGCATCAAGGTCAGTACATCTTGCAGTCAACTGACAGGGGTAAAGACGGGGACATTATTCAGTATCTTCTAGAGGAATATCAACCAGGCATTTATTTACTGGAGGGAATGCTAAATCAGGGTGATGGTAGCAAAATAAGTCAAAGATGTAGCTATCAATTACTCAATGCCTGTCATCAAGCTCTCTGGAGTCAACAACGTCATTACTGGGTGTTATTGGAAACTTACGTTCAACTATCTCTAGAATTACAGCCTTTTATTCCTGTGCTATCAAATCCCCTTCCAGACCAACAGCAGGTGCAGATAGTTGTGGAGCAGTTTTGTGATGCCTGGGTTGGGCGTAGTCATCCCCGGCTTCAGCAGTTTGCAGAGTGCGATCGCCGCGCCGTAGCCGATCGCAATTCTTGGTTAAAAACAACAGAAAAAACATCAGCACTGCAATTGCTCTTTCGTGCCTGTCAGGGTTTACCCATAGGCGAGATAAATATGCTACTACAGCAATGTTTAGGTTTTGCAGAGCAGCTTGAGGAAATCGCCCAATTAGTCCTAGAGCATAAAGTTAGCAAACTGCGGGGTCGGGGTTTAGAATACATTGCTCAACCGGATGTACCTTTAGCCGGGGGACTAGATTTACTGGAGAAAAGGTTGGAAACTATTACCTGTCTACTTCAACCTAAAGCAAAGCAATATGGATTGAAGTTTCCCACTGGAATGCTCTTATGGGGGCCACCGGGTACTGGTAAAAGTCTTTCTGCCAAGTTAGCAGCTAAGAAAATGGGATTGCCACTGTTAGCAGCTAATTGGGGTGTAGTACTGGGCGATCGTCATCCAGACAGAGCATTAAAGGAGTTTATTGCTTTGGTGACTTCTCTTGCTCCCTGTGTACTTTATTGGGATGACTTTGATAAAGGCTTTGCTGGCTGGGACTCCAATGCAGATGGAGGTGTGGCACGGCGGCTATCTGCGGCTTTGTTGACTTGGATGCAAGAGCATCAAGAGCCAGTTTATACAATTGCTACTGTCAATCGCTTGTCAATGCTACCTGCGGAATTAGTGCGTCGTTTTGATGATATCTTTTTTGTGGATTTACCCCATGAAGGGGCAAGATATGAAGTTTTCAATCTACATCTAGCTAAGTATTTTCCAGCTTTTCGAGACAATAACTCACCTTGGAGTGATGATCAATGGCGTAGACTGTTGGCTGAATATCGCATTTGCAGTCCAGCAGAAATTGGTAATGCAGTCCATCGTTGTGCTGAGGAGGCTTTTTATCAAGGTAGACCTGGGGAAATTGAGTTTGAGGATTTGCTGAAACAGCGACAAGAATTCACACCAGCTATGGAGCGAGAGTCAGAACAGATACAGGCAATTCGCAATCAGGCTATTTATGCTAAACCTGTAGCTAGTCACGATGTTTCTCGATTTGCTTATCAGCATCGGGAGTTATTTGGGTGATATGAGTGGAATTTTTGAAATTCAGCTTGTGTCGGATTTTAAAATGCCGATGGTAGAAGTATGGTTGGGATTATTGCTGGGTGGGTTTACATTAGAACAACGTGGTAATTTTTATCACAACCAAAATGTCTGGGTGAACAGCTCTCTAACTTCGACTGATGACATCCTTGGGCGCTGACTCTGAGACTTATGAATGTTCGACATTGGGGGAAAGGTAATACGGTTCAATTTGTAAAAGTTATCAGTTGAGAAGATATGAGGGAGCAAAGGAGAGAAGAATAAAATAACTACCTCTTTTTTCTCCAGCCTCAAGAGCTTATCATACCCCCTTGGGGGCTAAGTGGGGTATAAAGTGTCAAACAGTCAAATATACCCCACAAAACACCCATATATACCCTATACAGGGGTCAAATACTCATCGAGGTCCTGAATCATTTTTGGGGTACATATAGCCCCTATAAAGCCCCCATGAGCATTTGTGAAGTTTTATTTTATTCAGAAAATAAAACTGGTTTACTAGATTGCACTATTATGCAATTTAGTTATTGCTGAATGACTAAATTCAGTCTTGACTAAAATTACCAACAAACAAATAGGACAAAAATCTATCTTTACATCTATCTTCTCGAAGAGTAGGACTTTTTGAGAGCTAAAGTAATGACTAAATAGCGTTAATTACAATTTAGTCATTTGTAAATGACTAAATTACATAATGACTAAATAACTTAAAAACAACATTATGCATTATGATATTGACTAATTTACACAATGCTGCTGGTAGTCAGTAAAATGTTAATTCTTACTTGTGCATCCTTGTCCGGTGGCCAGGGAAAAACAACTGTTGCAATCTTGTTGGGTAGAATGCTTGCTCAAACAGGACAGCGTGTACTGATGATTGATGCCGATCCCCAAGCGAACCTAACTTTTTACCTGGGGCACGAAGTTCAGCAGAATCAACCCACGCTTCTAGAAGTTCTCAAAAAACAGATCAATACTGAAGACGGTATTTATGAAATCGGAGAAAACCTATGGTTAATTCCTGCTGATGATGGATTAGATAATGCTCAAGAATTTTTGTCTGGGAGCGGTATGGGAGCTATTGTTCTGAGCAAACGCTTAAAAGAGGTATCAGATCTATTCCAATACTGCATTATCGATGCACCACCTCAGCGATCGCAAATCTGCCTTACATCGTTGGGGGCAGCTGACCATATCATCATTCCTGTAGAAGCATCATCCAAAGGTGTAAATTCTCTCATCCGAACTCTAAGTTTAGTTGAAGAACTTCAAGAAATTGATGCTTTTTCAGGGATAGTGCTTGGCATCTTGCCATTCAGAGATAAATGGGTAGGTAATAACCAAGTCGCACAAAGTAAGGCGAGTATCAGTGCAATGCGAACAATTGCCGAAGAAATAGTCGTTTTACCTTCAATTTTAGAATCTGAACAATTTAAAAAGGCCATAGATAAAGGTGTAAGTTTGTCCTCTCTAGGCTTTGAACAACTCGAAACTCCCTTCCAACAAATTATCGAGAGGTTACAAAAGAATGTCTGATGTTTTTGAGCGCCTTAAGAAAAAGACACGTCCAAGTGTTCCAGCACGGGATACAACACTTGTAAAAGTACAACACGATAACTTACTAAATGACCAAATTACTGAATTTAGTCATTTACCTGAAAAACCAAAACCGGATTTAGATAGTGAGGAAGTAATAAACGATAAGGTAAGCACTTCTAATCAAGAAGAGCAGTTAGAGTTACCGCAGATCATCAGGCGAACAATCAGGTTAGAACAGGACATTGATACCAAACTAGATACGTTTTGCAATGTAAATAAAATTACTAGAGATACTTTCCTAGAAGGTGCATTTATCGTCTGCTCAGAAAATGAGGAATTATTGCAAGAGGTATTAAACCAAGCTAGAAAACGTTATCAACAGCGTAAACAAGCTGGTGAACAACGCAAATTTCAGACATTGGCTAAGAAAATTAACGTTAACGATTAAGTTAACCCTAATCCATCCGTGAGAGGTTGTGACTTTGATTATAAATTAAGCAAAAAGTTCAATTTATGGTTTCTTATCAGCTTTTGGTGATAGTGATAGAAAAGGGTGGTCAGCTACTTCGCTTACCGCGTTGGCGATGGGCTACGCCCCACAGTAGGTGACATAGATGTCAGTTTCCATTTTGCGAGTAGCGATCGCTCATCGGGCTGTGTTAATCCGGTCGTTGCAAGACTAAAGCCGTTACTCGACTGGGGGTGAGAGCACGTTGGGAAGAAGAGCTTACTTTGGGGGAAGCGTCTTTTGTTAAACCTTCAAACTGAGCGCTCCTCATCAGAAGGCTGTTCAGTGAGAGTATTGGCTGCCTCAAGTAAAAGTTCCACAGTTGTTGCCAAGAGCGTTCGTACACGAGTTAACTGATTTCGGCGCTCAATCCCCAGCCGTGCTTCAGTGTTTCGCGGATCGTCATCATGGCTTAAATGAACAACTTTCACTTTCTGCTGTTTTTCAGATGGTTCAAATATTGGCTCAGGAGCAGTGAGTTTATTGTATCCATAAACTCCACTTGGGCGCTTCACATTATAATGATGTACTTCACAGCCACCAGGAGCAATGTAGCATCCTTCTAGATTATTTAAGAAGTGAAGCAATTGTTCTACACAGGCGGCGATCGCTTCCATTTGTGCAGCAACGCCCAGCGATTGTGCACTTTGAGGACAACCTCTTGACATCAGCATCATCACTGCCGCTTCGCGGCGCGTGGTTCTAAAGGTTTCCTCTCTGCGTTCCCACTCCTGTTGCCGTTGGCAAGACGCAATCTCCCGCACGCGAATTAGTTCGATTTCCTTCCTCATCTGGAGTCAATTTAATAGCTGCTCCACAGGTTGTATAATTGAAGCATTCTCCAGGGTCAATATCCGGTTGCAACATCATTGAGGCACAGTCAAAGCCAAGTCCACATATCTTACGCGGTGTGGGTTTGCAGACTAAGTGAAATTTTTTTAACGCAAGAATAAGGGTTTGAGCAATTTTTGTTGCAGACTAAATGAAATTTTTTTGCGGACTAAGTGAAAATTTCCCCCTAAATTCGCAGACTAAATGAAATTTTCCATCAAATGGGCATAAAAGGTTCCAATTCATTACAACACAAGGCTTTGGAGCAAAAATTCTGTAAGTAGCGATCGCTGAGGGCTATGGAATAATCAGGGTTACACAAGCACATTTTCAATTAGTCTGCGACAAAATTTCACTTAGTCCGCACAAATTTCATTTAGTCTGCAAACCGACATAATAGCTAGAACAAAAGGCTATGTGAAGGCAAATGGTATTAATCGGAGTTTATGTCGGATAAAAGATAAGGGTATCTTATTTTATATTGTAGTCTTGTATTACGATGTCACTTAAAGCATAATGTGAGCAAAGTCTAGATTTAAAGGATTTATGTGTAGAGGAATAAAAAAGTTCAACAATAAATAATAAAATCCAACAATTTCTGTTAGGTGCTTTACCCCGCTCCAGGCATCCGTCCATAAATCGCTCCAAAGAGCCTGTACACCGCGCCCATGCAACGTTATTGACTAGAGCGATCGCCTCCGGCGGGGGTAGCCCATCGCGCCCACATTCTCTTAGCATCACTCTCCTAATTGTTCAACTTTTTTATTTGAGTTTGGTGTCTCTCTGTTGAAAAAGTGGTAGATTGATGCCTTTTCCAGTCCCAAATTGTTCAACTTATTTTCACGGGACTTGCACCCAACCACGAAAAATCAATGCTTTGAGAGACTAGAATTGTTGAACTTTTTTATATGCTTACATTATGTACTGGAGTCGATAGTCAGTACCAAGTTGAAATTTATGTTTAAATGTTTTACTGGCGAATGACACCACTAAGGGTGTTGAGCAGTATTAAGGTTAGTGTGGCTTTGCTGTGAAACTATGGCTCGTGATTTATTCCACAATATTGTGAGGTCTGCACTAGAAAAAGATGGTTGGTTAGTTACAGATGACCCGCTAAATATTCGGTGTGGTGGAGTTGATGTTCAGATTGATTTAGGTGCAGAACTCCTAGTTGCTGCGGAAAAATCTGGAGAAAAAATAGCAGTTGAAATCAAAAATTTTGTTAGTGCATCGAAGATTTCAGAATTTCACATGGCACTAGGACAGTTTATTAATTATCGGACTGCATTACGTGCAGAAGAACCTTCGAGAAATTTATATTTAGCTGTACCATTGGTAACTTATAATGATTTTTTTAATTTGCCTTTTATTCAAACTGTAGTCAACGAAAACAAATTGAAATTAATTATTTATAACCTTGAGACTGAGGAAATAGAGCAATGGATAAGTTAAATGAATACCGCACAAAAGTTAGGCAATTATTAACTAAGTATATCGAGTACAAGCCTAGTTATGGAGATGTAGAGGTCGAACAGATTTTTGACGTAGAGTATGACCATTATCAAATTATTAGCATTGGATGGAACAATCAAAAACGGATCTATGGCCCAATAATGCACCTAGATATCAAAAATAATAAAATTTGGATTCAACAAAATACAACGGAAGTAGATATTGCTTTAGAATTGATAGAAATGGGTGTACCTAAACAAGATATTGTCATCGGTTTTCATACTCCTAAAATGCGCCAACTATCGGGATTTGCTGTGGAATAAACATGATACAAAACGCAGAATCTTTGCCACCATTCCGATTGAGGATGTATTAGTTAATAGAGAGCTATGAGGCAGGGCTATTTCATTCTAAATGTAGACGCAATATGGTAGAATTCATCGCCAGCTCTACTTCAAGTATCTACTACCGTGTCTGAAATCGAAATTATCAAAGCTTTTGCAGGTCTAGAAGACCCCCGTCGCCGCGCCGGACAGCGACATACTCTACCATTATGTCTTGCGCTGTTCACATTGGCGATCGCCGCAGGCAATAAAGGATTTCTAGCAATTGGAGATTGGATTTCAAGCTACCGTGAGGAGTTGATAGACCTCTTGAAACCGACAAAGAATAGGCTTCCTTCTTACAGTACAGTCCGTCGTAATTTATTACACATAAATTACGAAGAGTATTCCGTATGCCTTGCGAATTTCTTTGACATCAAACCACTGCCTGGAGAAACTGTTGGTATGGATGGTAAAGTCCTCAAAGGCTCATATCAAGTAGAAAATGATAATCCACATTCTGATTCCCACCCAGCAATTATGTTGGTCAGTGCTTACCTTGTAGAGCGAGGATTGATTTTAGAACCGTTTGAAGTTGATGCCAAAACCAACGAAATAAAAGCATTACCTGAGTTGATTGAGAAACTGGCTCTCAGGGGAGTAGTTTTTGCCTTTGATGCTATTAATACACAAAAAAAACTTGTGAGTTGATTATCAACAGTGGCAATGATTATATTGCTGCCTTGAAAGGGAATCAACCTAGTTTATTCAAAGATATCAAAACTAATTTTACACCGGAATTTTCTTTTGAGCAGATAAATAAAGGTCATGGTCGAATCGAAAAGCGACATGTCAGTATTTGTCAAAATCTTGATGGTATTCGTCCTTGGCCTGGACTTACCACTTTGATTCAAGTCAAATCAGAACGTCAGGTTTTCACACACAATGTAATTGAAGTAACTACTGAGACTCGTTATTACATTTCATCTCTAACTGAAACGGCTCAACAAATAGCTGAACGAATCAGAGGATATTGGGGTGTTGAGAATAAAGTTCATTACGTTCGGGACGTTACCCAAGGTGAAGATGCATCCCGAATTCGCACTACACCCTTACCTCAGATTTTTGCGCTCACTCGCAATTTTTCACTCAATTTATACCGAAACAATATGTTTAAAAATATGGCACAAGCTCAACGTTTATGTTCTTTTGGACTAGACACACTCAAGCAGCTTTTTAGAATGAAATAGCCCTGGCTATGAGGTAGTAAAAGGACTACTTTATTTTGTATAAATTCGGGTAAAATTTTGTTGTGATAGCCACAAGTTGTTAATCATGCGTTATTATTACAAACTCGTAGGACATACCCCTGTTGCTGTTAATTCATTGTCAGAGTGGCGAGATTATTTACACTCAGTACAAGATTCCGGACAACATCTAGTTGCCGAAACTATAGTTGGGGATGCCAAAGTATCAACTAGTTTTTCAGGATTCGATCTCACTTTTGGAGATCCCCCGTTGCTTTTTGAAACGATGGTTTTAGGCGGGCCTCATCACGGGAGAATGCAGCGTTATTCTACATGGGAGCAGGCACTAACCGGTCACGATCGTACCGTCGTAGAAGTCATGACTACCTCACCACCAGATGAGTAGTCTCAAATCAATACAGGGTTATATTTAATACTTAATAACTAATAATTTACACAAAACTGGATGAACTACAGCGCAGATTCTCTACCTGAGATCAAACTCATTCCCCTTGATCGTGAAGCTCTACATTTCACACAGCCAGGAGAAACTAGAAGACCACCAACCGATATTCGGTGGGTAAAAGTTCTGGAATTTTTACGCAGCAACAATCTCGCACCAAACAGCCGCAAGCTTTACGAACGAGAACTCAAACGATTTTTGGTATGGAGTGAGCTGCACTATCATGAACTGCGTCCACGTCATCTTGCGCTATATAAAGAATATCTCCGTGATGAAATACGGACTGATGCAGGTAAACCGCTTTCAAAAAGCAGCATTAATGCGGGAATTGCGGCACTCAAAAGCTTTTTCAAATGGATGTCTTACACATATCCTGAAATTATTGCTACTAATCCCACACTGGGGATAAAACTGGAAAAAGTGCCACTACCACCAGCCCAGAGTTTAACCCCAGAACAGATGGAACAGGTTTGGTCAGCGTTAGAGTTATTGGGAGAAACAAAGCAACGCGATACAGCACTCCTTCACATTCTCAGTCATGGACTCCGGGCAGGGGAAGTTGTACAGCTAAATGTTGGCTCATTTGATGGCAAGCTGCTATTTTTACCAGACACCAAAACCAATGAACCACGCTTAGTTCCACTGCGAAAAGAGAGTCGGGAAGTTTTAGCAGAGTATTTGCGATCGCGAGAAGAAAGGAGTGAGGTGTTAAACAGCCTTAGCCCACTGATGATTTCACACCATGCTTCATACAAAGGTGAACGCTTGAGTTATCACGGCATTTACTTCGCGGTGGAAAAAATCGGTGAAATAGCTCACATTGAGGATTTGCACCCTCACTCCTTTCGCCACACCTATGCCACTGACTTATTGCTATTGGGAGTTGACCCCAGCCATGCACGAAAACTAACAGGACATCAAAGCGAGAAAGCGTTTCGGCGCTATACGCTTCGCAGCGAACAAGAAGCGGCGATCGCTGCTTACTATCGTGCAATCGGAGAGGAAGTGGAGTAAAGTATGCCCAAGCCACTCGATCCCAAGTGTCAGTTATGTTCCAAACTACCAACTGCCCAAGCCAAGGTTTTACATGGAACAGCAGGGGACGGGTGTTGGAATCCCAAAGTCTGCCACAATCGCCGCTCATTCTATCGCCACCGCTCCCAGAAGAATTCAGCAGAAATTGATTCAGTAACAGTCGAACCACCAACAACATATTTTGCAGTGCTGTATTTGTATAAAGAAGCAGGGGATAAACCATTACACGCCTTGGGTGCAGAACTCTGGCTTGGGCAAAAACCTGTTTGTCGCCTGGAACCAATTCACTGTTTTGGGCTAACGGCTGGTAAAATACGCGCCTATACAGATCAGGTGTTGCAGGCTTTTGCAAAACAATACAGTGTTTCACTATATCAATATAAGGATATGTTTGAGATTACCTCAAGCTACTGCCCAGTGCGGCCTTGCCCCTTGCATCCAGAATCGTAGAGATGACCACATACCGCCAATTAACAATCTGGGATGTGCTTGATGAGTTGTCCGAATCTCCACCAACTTCTTCCCTTGATGCTGTATGGGAGTGCTTGGATACAGAACTTCATGATTTACCTGTTGAAACACAATTATCAACCGCAGGTATTGCTTTCAATCAAATTGCGGATATTCTTAAGTCTCGTGCCGAAGTGCTGTTGCAAGATACCCACGATCGCAATAGTCTTTTGGGGCCAATTGTTAGCGCCGATCTCTTTGTTGGTCTAGTGCGGACAACAATGCACCTAGATTTAGATGATTTGATTGAACCGGAAACACCACAAACCTTTAAACCACACGGCCCACACCAATTTTCATATCCTAACCAGGAGGGTGATTCTGTAGCAGCACCTGTTGAAAAAGCGAATGTTTTGGTAATGCTCGATGAGGTGACGAGTTTAGAAGATGTCCACAAGCTGGCGGGTGATGAACATGTGGAAAAATGGCTTAGTGCGATCGCTAACTACCTTGCACATATTAAAGGTGAGATTTCTTTAACTCAACTCCAAGGTGGATTAAAAATGCCTTTGGTAGAGGTTTGGCTGGGACTGTTGCTGGGTAATTTTACATTAGAGCAACGTGGAGATTTTTATAGCAGCCAGGATATTTGGGTAATTACAAACGCTGATAAACTTGTTATAAAATAGGCTTATAGCTAGGATAAAGTGGATAAAAATAGTCTATAAATTAATTTTTGGCTATTAAGTAGTAGAAATTTTTGTATGAACAATTCAATTATTTGCTGACAAAATTAAATTGATAATATTTAGAGAGCGAGAGTTAAAAAAGTAATTTACTTTAAACAAACTACGACGAATTTGTGCCAAATCGTAACTTTTAAAAATTACCCAAGGAAAATCAGGGTAGCCATTACCAATAGGAAGAAAATCATTAGCAGGGTATAAAGCTTTAATATAACGCTCTAGTAAAATACGAAAATCAGAACTCATAGGAGAATTTGCATCTCCTATGAATGAGGATTGAAGAATTTCATCCTTTAACAAAAAATGTAGGGGAATAGCTAAGTACTGATCGCTAAAATTACTAGAATCGCTTATTTGCTGAGTGTTACCCTCATTTTGGAGCAGGTGTTCTATAAAATCGATGGCAAACAAAATTTCATTTTTGATATTTTCTGAATAATCACCTTGACTGATATTTTTTAGTGCATTCCTAAAGTTTGTTGTTATATAAGAGCGAATTTGAGAATAAGGATCTATACTATAACGTGATGTTACAGTATGATTATTCATTGGGATAATCAATAATGAACCGTCCATGTAAACCTGCGGACTAATTTCTATTTCTAACAACTGGAGTTTAGACTAAAAGCGATATGACAGAACGCAAATCAAATGGAATTAGAGATTAAAAATATTATCTTGTCAGCCTCAAAGCATCCGCGACCTTTAACAATTGTGTAGTATATTTGCTCCAATAAATAATACAATAATGATAATCGTAAAAAGGGTGGGAGATGAACGAGCGATGCTCGTTCATCTCCCACCTCCTTAATTTGATTATCATTATCTCTGAGATGAGACAAATGAGGAATGATCAAGAAAAAAGGGGTGTCTGATTGAATACAGCCCCCCTTTTGGCAGAAAGTGAGAGAAGAACTACCTACTCTCACCTGCCAACATGAAAAATGCCAGACTTGAAGAGTTTCGTCAAGTAGCTTACAAATATTTAGGTAGAGCCAAAGATGCCACCTTTGAATTAACAGATGCGATATTGCTGACCCGCAATGTTTATTCCTTAGCAGATTTATCCTTATCACCAGTATTTAGACGCAAGTGGTCAAGTATTTATGAAGCGCTACAAGATAGTAGACCGCAGCGACAGAAATTGATGCAGCTATATATCAAACAGATACCAGCAGAGGGACGACCCTTGTTAGCAGGAGATCACACAAACTGGTCACGCCCGGATGCAGTAACGCTACAAGAGAGGACTTATGAACATAGTGGCACGTCCATAGCCGGAAATAAACCGATTACCATTGGTCAAGGATACAGTACAATTGCTTGGATACCAGAGGATTCAGGTAGTTGGGCATTACCTTTGAGGCATGAGCGGATCACGAGTTGGGAAAGCCCAATAGAGAAAGCAATTTGGCAACTAAAACAAGTGTGTGAGCATTTACCCACCAGACCGATTTCAGTTTGGGACAGTGAGTATGGCTGCGCTCCTTTCATTTTGAAAACGGCCAACATTCCATGTGACATTCTTGTACGGTTGCGTTCAAATCTTTGCTTATGGGGAGAACCAAGAGCTTATTCTGGCAAGGGCTGTCCGAGAAAACATGGCAATCAATTCAAGTTGAATGAACCAACAACATGGGGTGAACCAGCATCTGTTTTCGAGGTAGATGATCCGAAACTAAAACGGGTACGGGTTAGCCTGTGGAAAAAACTGCATTTCCGTAAAGCGGCGACACGTTCGATGTCAATGATTAGAGTTGAACGTCTCGATGCACAAGGTAATGAACGACTGTCGAAACCTTTGTGGTTAATAGAGTTTAGACTATGACCTGTCTGCAACTCACAATTTTGTACATCGAAAGTGGCAGTGGTACTAAACAGTTTTTTAGGGGTATAAACCATATCATAACTACTGCTATTTGAAAAAAAATTAAGATTTTGTTTAAAATTTCATCCTGTTTTCATCGTCAGCATTCAACATAGAAATATAAGTTCTACTCAACTATGAATAGAACTTATATTTTTTGTAATAGGCTTGAATGAATGACTTTATTAAACATAAATTCATCCCTAAGAGTGATATTTTGTCATTCTGACACACCATTTGCTACAGCAGAAAAGCCAATTTACAAATAACGGCGCTGGCTGATGTAATTAGACATTGCAATAGAGCCATACACAACATCCTCTTTATTTGCAATCTCACTAAAATTAGGCTGTAAACATAACAGAAAATAAGCCTTATTGAGTGAGCGAGTTCATGAAGCAGTACTTACGGTAATTTTGCCAAATTACTCATTCTTTTAGTAGATGTTAAATATGAATTATCTCACCCAATCTTCATCGTTCAAGAAATTTTCTAGCTCTGAATGTAACAATCGTAATAGATACAAAAAGATTGGCTCTGTAGATGTTACCCAAGCACTGGGAAATGTACCGATTGTACGGCTGGGAAACATCTCTGGTGTATGTCTTGAATCAGAATGTTTATTGAAGCTTGAGAGCTGCAATCCTGGAGGATCAATTAAGGAGAAAAATGCGGTTTACCTCGTTACGCGTGCGGAGGAAGAGGGACTTCTTACACCTGGAGGTACGATTATCGAGTCAAGTTCAGGCAATTTTGGCGTTGGGCTGGCAATGGTGGGAGCGGCACGAGGATATCGAGTCATTATTGTAGTTGATGCAAAAACTGCTCCACCGTTTCGGCGAATGCTTGCAGCATACGGTGCAGAACTTGTGGATGTACCTCTTCACGAAGCAGACGAATCAGGCTCGATGCAAAAGGCACGAATGAAACGGGCAAAAGAGCTTGCAGCAACGATTCCTCATGCTTGGTATCCGTGTCAGCACTTAAATCCTCTGAATCTTGAGGCACATTCATACTACACGGCGCGTGAGATTGAAGCTCACTTTCCTTCTGACCTTGATGCTGTGGTGGTTGGTGTTAGCACTGCGGGGCAGATAATGGGAATTGCTCGTTATCTTTTACCCCGGTTTCCTGGACTGCAAGTTGTTGGTGTCGATGTGGAGGGGTCAGTCATTATGGGAACACCAGCAAAACCATACAAGATGACAGGTATTGGGTTATCATTTTTTCCACCTAATCTCGATCTCTCGCTCCTAAGTCGTGCTTATGTAGTGCCTGAAGCGATCGCCTACTCGGTGTGCCATGCACTTGCACGTCGTGAGGGATTACTTCTGGGTGCGTCAACTGGGGCAATTGTGGCTGGTGGCTTGCATCTAGCGCGTGAGCTTGGCCCCGATGCACGTATTCTCATGATCAACCCCGATAGAGGCGATCGCTATCTTGAAACTGTGTATGATGCCAATTGGCTTGACCATCATGGATTTGCACTGATCGAAGGAGAGCATCTTGATGATGCGATCGCCTCACTGAGTCCCGTGTATTTCTAGTACCTCATTGGATAGCATTAAAAAATTTCATGAATACCCCACCCCAGCTTGAGGAAGGTAAGAACGCACTTCAAGAGCGATCGCTCCTGACGCTACTCACCCAATTTATCCCTCTTTCTCTGTCCGATGTAGCCATGACTCTTGGCGATCCGCTTCAGACAGCAGCACTCAGTCGCCTTGCATTCCCTCAAGAAACCTTAGCAGGAGTAGGTGTTGTCAAGGCAGTTGCTGTATTTCTGGAAAGCCCCATTATTATGATCCTTCATGCCTCAACCGCACTGGGGAACTATAACGCGTCTCGGCGGGCGCTTTGGCAGTTTACAATGATTGCAGGACTCTCCCTCAGTGGGATCTTTCTGGTACTCACCTGGGAACCTCTGTATAACTGGCTTCTTATTGATGTATTTGGAGTCAGTTCTTTCATCGCCACACGAGGCAGAACTCCCTTTCTTTTGATGTTCCTGTGGCCGTTCGTCATTGCTTGGCGACGATTCTTTCAAGGGCTTCTGATCCGCGCTCGAAAAAGTGTTCCTGTAGGATGGGCAAGTGTTGCACGATTTACTTGGGTAATTGTAGCCCTGGCAATAGGAGTGAGTCTTAAAAGTGATGGGGCAGTGCTTGCGGGTATTACTATGATGGGAGCAATACTTATTGAAGCAATGCTAGTCACATGGTTCTGTTCGCGTCTTAGTATTGCCACTATTCTTGACCAGCAGACACACCAGGATATTAAGAAGCTTCCTAAAACCTTTCAAGGTGTCACATTTTACTATCTTCCCCTTGCCTCAACAATGCTGCTAATCTGGGGTGCGAGGGCAATACTCTTGAGTTTCGTTGCTCGCTCATTCGATGGTAGTCTTGCTCTTGCCGTATGGCCTGCTGCCTGGGGACTGGTTCTTTCTATTGCCAACGGTACACGAATGGTTCAGCAAGTAGTAATTTCCTCTTATGAAGAGACATCAAAGCAGACACTTGCTACTTTCGTAGTTCTTGTTGGTTTGGGTTTTACCTCGATACCGTTTTTTCTGGGGTTCACGAGCCAAGGATTCTCGCTGCTTCGCCAGTTTTTTGGTGATAATCCATCTCTTGTAGAAGCAGCAATTCCAGTCATACAAGTGCTTTCGTGTTTACCCCTCCTCCTTGCACTCCAAAATACATTTCAAGGGCTTTTGATTCACCGCGCAAAGAACTGGTTCATTAATCTGGCAACGTTAATTGCGGCTGCCCTCACCTTGATAGTATGTGGAAGTCTCATTTTCACTGGACATAGTGGAGCTACTTCAGCAGCCTATGGAATGATTGCCGGAATTGTGAGTGAAATTCTGGTACTTATTTTCGCACTGCAACGTCAATAATTCAGTGCAAAAATTGCGTTGCTGAATTGAATGATGAAATCCCAAATACAGGAGCGATCGCACTAGACAAACTACTATGGTGTATGGGTTATAGATGTTTGCGTAGGTGCAATCGCTCCCTATTTCTAATTTACAGTTTTCCACTCGCTTCAAGGTTATATCAATTCTTTGTAAGGCTGCGCCAAACCTTTTTTGCTTCTTCTTTCTTGGCGTTCTTCTCTACGAGACGCTAAACGTTGGCGGAAGCCGACGCACCAGAAGGCGGTTCGTTTTTATTTCTTGCACTTCAGTTCTAATATGGTTTAGCGCATCTTCATACAGAATTGGTATTATAGATGGCTACAAATTTTGGATTCATCTGCCGTATTAATTGCCATACAAGCGTTTTAGAGTAGATAGTACATTTGTATGATGTAAGTTCATCTGAAAGCTGCAATATTTTCCTGATTTACCCTCACAACACTTTCACAGTTATGTTCTTAATTTCATCCCAATTTCATATCTGTGTGAAAAACTATTAAGTTAAGTGGTTAAGTTGGTTTCGCGAACAAATTCCAAGAGCGAAACGCTAGCTTGCCAAAAGGGGTTCGCTAAATCCCGCTTAAAAAGTCAACCAACGTCTAAGCACAAATCCAGACCATAGTAACTCAAGGACACAAAATAGCGATGGGAATCTCTAACAGTCTCCAACCACCTACAGTAATTCGTTGTGTTTCCGGCACAGTCCTGAGCCTTTTATTACTGACAAATCCCACATCTGTGTTAGCTGGTGCTGGACACGACCATAGCGGTGCAAGTTCATTTCAGGGTGGTGGAAGCGAAGCAAGTGGTTCTGTCGAAGTTGATGCCGAAACCGCCCAGAGGTTGGGAATTAAAGTCGAGCCAGTGAAACGGCAACGGCTAGCTTTAGGTATTAAAAGCACTGGACAGATTGAAACCTTACCTAGCCAAAAAGTGGAAGTGAATACCCCAATTACAGGGGCAAAAGTGGTTGAATTGTTGGTGGAACCCGGTGCTGTAGTCAAAAAGGGTCAACCCCTTGCCGTTGTCACCAGTCCTGACTTGGTGGAGTTACGGGTTAGTTCCCAAGAAAAACGAGCGGAAGCTATAGCTTCTTTGCAGCAAGCGCAAGCCGATTCCAGATTAGCTCAACAAAATTATCAAAGGTATTTACAAATATCTAACGCCGACATTGCCCAAGCACAAAGCCAGGTAGCATTTGCTGAAGAAAAATATAATAAGGATTTACAGTTAGCTAATGAAGGCGCTTTACCACGTCGCAACGCGCTCGAATCTCAAACACAATTAGCGGAAGCAAAAGCCAAACTCACCTCAGCCGACAGCAGACGAGATATCATTGAAAGCGAAGCCCAAATGAAACGCGCTCAGTCTGCTGTTCAAGTAGCACAAGAGCGTTTACGTCTTAGTGATTCTGCTTATAATACTAGACTGCAACAAATAGGCAACCGTCCCAACGCCAAGGGATTGGTAACAGTGACTGCTCCCATCTCCGGTAAAGTTGCCGATCGCGAAGTTACCCTTGGTCAAACTTTTAATGATGCAGGTGGCACACTCATGACTATTGTCAATGATAGTCGGGTTTTTGCCACAGCCAATATTTATGAAAAAGATTTAGACAAAGTAAAAGTAGGTCAAAGAGTAAGTCTAAAAGTTGCTAGCTTACCAGACCGTACCTTTTCTGGAAAGATTACACAGATTGGTGCGGCAGTACAAGGGGAAACACGGGTTGTCCCAGTACAAGCTGAAGTAAATAACCCAAGCGGACAACTCAAACCAGGAATGTTCGCGGAATTGGAGGTACTAACAAACCAAGCATCCGCAGCTATATTGGCGGTTCCTAGCTCGGCTGTGGTCGATGCGAATGGGAAAAAAATGATCTACGTCCAAAATGGGAATGCTTTCCAATCTGCGGAAGTGACCTTGGGCCAAACCTCTGGGGACATGGTTGAGGTGAAGACGGGTTTGTTTGAGGGAGATGCGATCGTCACCCAACGTGCGCCCCAACTTTACGCTCAATCATTGCGGGGTGGTAGTAAACCAGAAGAAGAACACAACGAAGAAAGTGGTTCTCATGCAGAAGAAACTGAAGTTAAAACTAACAGTTTCTCACCACCTTTGTGGTTAACAGCAGGTGGAGGAGTAGCACTTGCGACAGTTGCTTTCATGGGAGGTGCTTTCTGGTCTAATCGTCGTACCCGTTCACGTTTAGTACCAGCAGGTAATTTAGAGTACGACGGGTTCAATTATGAAACAGAGGTTTATCTCGATAACCACAAGCAACCAACCTTGTCTACTTCTGATAAAAATGTTGAGGAGCGCGATCGTCCTCGACATTCAGAAGGTGGTTAGTGATTAGCAAAGTTGCAGATAATACCTGAAGTTTGGTTCTGTTAGATTTTCTAACATCAAACCAACCTACAGCAAGACTATTTAGATTGTGAACAAAACAGTTTATAAATCTCATGCTTCAGGTACAGAGAGTATAAGAATGTAATTTGTTCATATCCTATTTAGGAATGCTGTAAATTTATAAAAACCATCAAATCCCTGTGTACCTATGAGTGAGACAGTAGTTCGCCAGCAGTATGACCAAATGGCGCATTTCTATGACCAGCGGTGGAATACTTATATCACCAAGACACTTACTTTTCTCAAAACTTGGGCGCATATCTCACCACAAGCCACAATTCTTGATGTCGCCTGTGGAACAGGGGAATTCGAGCATTTACTACTCAATGACAATCCAACGCAACAGATTATTGGAGTAGATATTTCTGAAAATATGCTGCTGGTTGCTAAACAGAAATGTCGTAGTTACCCTAATGTCTCGTTTTCCACTGCATCTGCATCGGCATTACCTTTCACTAGTAGCAGTTTTGATGTAGTTGTATCTGCTAATTCATTTCACTATTTTGATGATCCCAATGCTGCATTGGCGGAAATGAAAAGGGTTCTCAAGCCTGATGGTAAATTAGTAATTTTGGATTGGTGCAGAGATTATATTTTGTGTAAAATATGCGACTTTTTATTGAAAATATTTGATTCCGGACACAAGCAGTGTTACTCCCAAGCTGAATTTCATCAACTGCTTACTTCCTCAAACTTTGAAATCTGTGGCGCAACTAAAGTTCGCTTTGGGTTGATTTGGGGCTTAATGCTAGCAACAGCCCAACAGCCACACCTAATATTTGAATTTTCTCAGAGGATGTTTTAAAAGTGGTTCAGTGTAACTTTAGGCACTTTTTGATCCCCCTTAACCCACCTAAAAAAGGGGGGAACTGGAATCAAAGTCCCCCAATTGATCGGGGGATTTAGGGGAATCTCAAATGTTTTGCTACCGACCAGAGGAATTTTAAAACATCCCCTCACCCGTTTATCACAAACAAACAAACCCTTCGCCATTTCTTAACCAAAAACCAAATGATTAGTACAGTTGCTAGATGGGTAATTTCTCGACGCTGGCTTATAGTAATTGCTGCGCTCATTTCCACATTAGTCATCATCTTTAATACCATCCCCAAAATGCCGTTGGATGTTTTTCCAGCCTTTGCACCTCCCCAAGTCGAAATTGAGACAGCAGCCCCTGGACTAGCACCAGAAGAAATCGAATCTTTGGTGACATTACCAATTGAAAGTGCCATTAATGGAACTCCAGGCTTAACTACCGTTCGTTCCTCTTCTTCAGCCGGACTTTCTGTAGTCAGAGTTGTTTTTGGCTGGGGAACAGATATCTTTCAAGCCCGCCAGTTGATACAAGAACGACTGCAACAAGCCATAAGCAAGCTACCAGAAGGAGTCGAAACCCCACGAATTGCTCCCACAAGCTCCCCCATCGGTACTGTATTAAAGTACGCCTTGACTGTGGAAGGGGAAGGCAATAACCAATCTGCCACTAAAATCGACCTCATGGAAGTCCGCAGAATTGTTGATTGGCAAGTGACGAATCGCCTTTTAGCAGTTCCCGGTGTCAGTCAGGTACTTGTGTATGGCGGTGATGTGCGTCAATATCAAGTGTTAGTAGACCTCAACAAACTACAAGCTTTTAATGTATCTTTACAACAGGTAAGTGAAGCTGTACAGGCGGCAAATGTCAATGCTCCTGGTGGCTTTTTGACTACTCCTGATAAACAAACTTTAATTCGGGGAATTGGGCGGATTGAATCCCTTGATGATCTTCAACAATCTGTCATTGTCGCCCGTCAAGGAACGCCCGTCCGCCTGGGAGATGTCGCCCAAGTGCAAATTGGTGGTGCTGTGAAAATCGGCGATGGTAGTTTAAATGGGAAAGATGCTGTTGTGGTGATGGTGAATAAACAACCCCTAGCTGATACTCCCACCGTCACCCGCGCTATTGAAGCCGCAATATCTGAGCTAAAAGCAGGTTTACCGAAAGAAATTAAAGTAAATCAAACCTTCCGCCAAGCAGATTATATCGATACTTCGGTGGAAAATGTCAGGTCAGCCTTGGTGGAAGGTAGTATCATTGCAGCAGTTATCCTCATCCCTTTTTTAATGAATTGGCGGACTCTTGGAGTTGTGCTGTTGAATTTTGCCCTGACTTTTATATTTTCATTGCAAGTATTATCTTTTTTGGGCTTAGGGCTGAATACAATGACTTTGGGAGGATTAGCGATCGCCATTGGTACAGCGATTGATGATGCCATTGTCTATGCAGAAAATGTTTTTCGTTTGTTGCGACAAAATAAATACTCTCCCAACCCTCGTCCAGTACTGGAAATTGTTTTTGAAGGAGTACAGGAAGTCCAGGAATCTCTAATTGGGGCAACTTTAATTACTATAGTCGTCTTTTCTCCAATATTTGCCCTCGCTGGTGTGGAAGGTCGGATTTTTGGCCCAATGGGTCTTAGTTATCTGGTGGTAGTTGTAGTCTCTAGCTTAGAAGCGCTGCTTGTAAGTCCGGCTTTATGTGCAATTTTATTACCTCACAATAAAATGTCAGTCAGGGAACCCTTTGTACCAAGAGTTTGTAAAAGGATTTATTACCCTTTTCTCGATTTTGCTATCAGAAATTCGATAGTTGTTATTACTGTGGCTGCGGCGGGAATGATAGCAGCAATTATAATTTTCCCAACTTTAGGACGGGCATTTCTACCTGAATTCCAAGAAACAACTTTGGTAAATACCTTAGCACTTTACCCAGGTACATCTTTAGAAGCTACCAATAGTGCTGCTTTTGCTTTGGAAGATAAACTCAAAGACGACCCTAGATTAAAGTATATTCAATTACGCGCCGGACGCGCCCCCAATGATCCGGATGCTGCACCTGTGAATTTGGCTCACCTTGATATTGGGTTGAGTGACAAAGGAATGAAAAATCGTGCAGCTACTGTGGAATGGTTGCGCGAAGAGTTTAACAAAATACCAGGGGCTGCATCCAATATTGGTGGGTTTATTGCTCACCGTATTGATGAAATTTTGTCTGGGGTCAGGAGTCAAATCGCGGTCAAAATTTTTGGTTCCGACTTAGAAGAACTTCGCAAGCTTGGAAAGCAAGTTGAAGACGCAATAAAATCTATTCCGGGAATTGTAGATTTACAACTCGAACCACAGATCCCTGTTGAACAAATTCAAATTAAGTTTGACCGTGTTGCTGCATCTCGCTACGGTTTAACTATTGGACAATTATCTAATATTATTGAAACTGCGCTCAATGGAAGAACAGTCTCTCAAGTTTTAGAGAAGCAACAAAGCTTTGATTTGGTTGTGTGGTTGCAACCACAGTATCGCAAAAATCTACAAACAATTGAGAATTTGTTAGTTGATACCCCTGATGGTAATAAAATTCCCTTAGCTAAAGTTGCTACGGTTGCCTATGGCACTGGGCCTAATACTATCAATCGGGAAAATGTTTCGCGTTTAATTGTGGTGTCTGCTAATGCTAAAGGCAGAGATTTGCGCTCTGTAGTGACAGATATTCAAAATAAAGTTAAGGCACAAGTGCAACTTCCTTCAGGTTATTTTATCCAATATGGAGGTCAATTTGAAGCAGAAGAACGAGCATCACAAAATATTCTGGTTTTCGGTGCTATTTCCTTTGTTGTGATTACAGTACTAATGTATCTTTCTGTGAAATCAATCGCTTCAACAGCAATGATTATGATTAACTTGCCCATTGCGTTAGTGGGTGGAGTAATTGCGGTAGCTTTTACAGGTGGAGTTGTTTCTGTAGCCTCATTGGTGGGGTTTGTAACTTTGTTTGGTGTGGCTACTCGAAACGGATTATTATTAGTAGATAATTACACGACAAAAGTGGCGTTAGGGATGTCTTTAAAAGAAGTATTAATTTTTGGATCAATGGAACGACTCAACGCTATTTTGATGACATCTTTAACTTCAGCTTTGGGTTTAGTTCCATTGATAATTTCAGTGGGGCCAGGGAAGGAAATTTTGCAACCTCTTTCGATTGTGGTGTTAGGTGGGTTGTTTACTTCTACGGCGTTAACTTTGTTGGTTTTACCTGCTTTGTACTCGAAGTTTGGTAGGTTTTTGTTACCTAAGCGAAGTGCGGCTGTTGTGGAAAATGGGAAGGTAGCGGAATCTGTGTTGGAAAATTGATTTTGGGGATAGGGATGAAATGCGAATTTTACAGCTTTCATCTCCTGAAACAATAAACTGCCAAAAATATTCACCCTTCCTTTGATTTGTGAAAATTAAAAATATTAAAAGCTTTGATAACTATGTCTCTTGTTTAATGAGTAACTTTACACTTTTTTAAATTTTATTCAGGAGGCATAAGCCAGGAGGAACCCACCTTTAAAAAAGTGAGATTCCAATAAGGACGTTTTATACTTCTCTGCGAGACGCTGCGCGAACGCTGCAAGCAGTTTCAGTATAATTATTGCTTTTTACTGGGCTTTAAACCAGAACTAAGTTTTAATTGATACTCATAACCTCCTGCCCCCTGCCTCCTAACTCCTGCCTTTTAGTAAACTCTGGAAAATGTCACGATAATTACTTTAGATAGAGCTAACGAGGAAGTTTACAATCTTTTCATCCTTTCGATTAATTTATATTTATTTATGATTTTTTGAACATTTGTTTATTCAAGATTTATTCAATGGAGGCTAACCTATTCATGCCTAACTCAGCATCCCAATTAACTAAAGTTAAGAGCAAGAATAACGAATTTTCATCTACAGCAGATACAGTGCGTATCTATCTTCGTCAAATTGGACGTGTACCTCTGTTAACCCATGAGCAAGAAATTTTTTTTGCTAAACAAGTTCAGCAAATGATGGCAATTATTACTGCGAAGGAAGAAGTATCTGAAAAATTACAGCGTGAACCCACTCTGCAAGAATGGGCTGACAAGATGCAATTGAAAGAAGATGTGCTGCTGCAACAACTAAGTCAAGGACAAATTGCCAAGCAGAAGATGATTCAGGCTAATCTGCGGCTGGTGGTGTCTATTGCTAAAAAATACCAGAAACGCAATATTGAGTTTCTAGATTTAATTCAAGAAGGTACATTGGGGCTAGAACGAGGGGTAGATAAATTTGATCCAACTCTTGGATACAAGTTTTCTACTTATGCTTACTGGTGGATTCGTCAGGAAATTACACGAGCGATTGCACAACAATCCCGCACCATTCGTTTACCCATTCACATGGCTGATAAGCTGAACAAAATTAAGCGTGTTCAACGAGAGTTATCTCAAAAGCTTGGTTACACTGCCGACGTGACTGAAATCGCCCAAGCGCTTAATCTGGAACCCAGTCAGATTCGAGAATGTTTGCAGTTTGCTCGTCAACCTGTTTCCTTAGATATGCGAATTGGGCCTGAGCAGGATACTCAATTGCAAGATATGCTGGAGGATGATGGAATATCTCCCGAACGCTACGCGGAGCGGGAATTACTCTATCAAGACATTCACAACCTATTAGCAAAGCTGACTCCCCAGCAAAAGGAAGTATTAATCTTGCGCTTTGGTTTATCAGGTGAACACGAACTTACTCTGGTACAGATTAGTCAACGTATGGGCATTTGTCGGGAACGAGTGCGACAAGTGCAACAACAAGCTCTCACACTTCTACGAAGATATGGGGTTAACTCACACAGCTATCTGGCTGATGCTCCTTAATTTTGAACGCTTGTAGCAGTTATTTGACTTTCACCCTTTGCTTCATCCACCAAAAGGTTCCCAAACCTGCAATAATGACACTGATCGCCATAGCTCCAGTAAACCATTGATTCCCAGACTTGGCTGACTGAGTTGATGGTAATTCTTGCTCAGTTTTTTGAGAACTTGTAACTGGTGCTGGTGTCGATGCTGCTACACCACTAGCTACTATTACCTCATACTGCATCTGGAAGGGTTTAAAATTACTTTCGACTTTGGGAGTGCAAGCTAACTCTAACTGATAAGCTCCTGTTTTAGGAAAAACAACATCTGCACCAGGAATACCCTGATATCTCTCAACTGAAATCGCTTGCACCGTAGGCTGTAATACAGGCGAATCTTTCTGTTTACGGGGTTGAGAGTAGACAGCCATTTGGCAATTCGCCTCCGACACTGGCAAGATTTTCCCTCCCTTGCGGGTGAGTGCAACCCAGACTCTCGCTGTTTCTCCTGCTTGGGGACTGTGATTTGGTTCAACGTGCCAAGTACCAGCCACATCCCCCGATAGTTGAATTTTATGTGCTAACACTGGGGTGACAAGCAGTGAGAGAAATACCGCTTCCATCAAGCTTATCCCTCTTTTGTCACTCTAGGCAGAGGAAAAATATAAATTAGGGTTACTGAAATTCTGAAAAATTGAATAAGTAAGACTATTGACAATCCTTTGAAGCGTACAAAAGCCATCAGATAACTGAGGAATTTTAAAGACTATTAGCCAAGGTTTAATTAAATTAAACAGTACGAAAGGTTGAATTATTAAACGGAGGTTATTAAGAATATTATTCCAACCATTCCCCTTATCCCACCAGGGATGCGATGAGAAATTGGATTCAGATTGTGGGGGAAATTTAAGTAATTGTTCGGAATGAAGACTAACCAAAAGATAAGCACTAAAAACAATTTCCCACCACTTCTCTATTTGTGAATAATGAGTTAGGCGAAAATCTGCCCACCCTAATTCATTTTTACTTTGTTTTAACCCATATTCTACCCAAGTTCTTAAACCATAAAAATTGCCCACGTCTCTTGGAGTAATGTCTGGATATTTACTCATGACATACCAAGTCGTGTTTTTGGGAAGAACTTCAATATCCGTTGTTATTTGCCAATACCTGACTTCGGATTTTTTGCCACATATTATCTCTCTAATATATCTATTTTCTGAACTTAAATCTGAAAAAACACGCCGGAATCTTTGCCAGTTTGAATATTTGATTTTCGAGCCTGTAATTCCCCATGCTCTATGGTTTGAGCGAATCGCTACAATAAAATTAAGCTCTAATTCATTTAATACGCTTAAAAAATTTTTACCACTTTCACCATATAAGCTATCCGCCAGGACAAGATTGAATCTAAACCCCATTGACCGCAATTTTCTAATCATTGCTCCGGCGATTTCAGGTTTAGTTAAATATTTTTCTCCTGGTTGTAGTCTTTCCCTTGGTTTATATACTTCAAATATTAGAGGAAACGTCATTCCAGATAAAACTGCATATGCCGTGACTGCCACAATACCATTATCTGTTTTACCTAAATTTCCAATGTACTGTCGTTTCACATAATCAGTCTTATTTCCTTTTTTCTTATCACCTGTCTCATCAATGATTAGTATGATTGGGCGACCTTGGAGTATATATAATATTAATTCTAACCTTTGCCTCCTTAATTCTTTGACATCCCACGGTGATTCTGCTAAAAAATGATGTAATTTTTGATGATTATCTAACCCGACAATTTTCGCTATTTCCGGTAGAGTTTTACGTTTTATATCAGAAACACATCCCATATGTAGGTACTTAAAAGCTTCAAAGCTTCTCACTTCTGGAAATAGTTTTTGATATAACTGGCAGTATTCGTCCACAAATTTTACTGTAGGTGCAGCTGGGCGAGGCTCAACCATACTCTATGTCTTAGTTTTTTGCGATCGCACTTAATTATACTTTGGCGAGAGTGACAAAAGAGGGTTATATTAATCTTTGATTGGTGTGACATTGTGGTGCATGGCAGCTGGTAGTCGAATTCTTAACTACAGCGATCGCTTCTGTCAAGAGACAAGGTGTCAAACTGAAGCGAACGTCATAGCTTGCAAGTAAGTTGAAACTGCCTCAGACTATCTCGAATTAGAGAAATAGCACTGATGCTCAAAAACAAGGCAACTAGTAAACTAGCTACTGCATCTGCCCATAGCCAATTAAAAAAATAAACACAACCAGCAGCCAGAATTACACCAATAGAACTGCCAGCATCAGCAATCCCATGTAAGAAAACTCCCCGCAGATTTAAATTATGATGACTATGTTTGTGCAATGGTTGGATAGTTAAGCCGTTAATTACTATGCTCAAGGTAGCTACAGCCAGCATGGGTAAGCCTGATACAGATTGAGGATTTTGAAGACGTTCCACAGCTTCTAAAGCAATGAAACCAGCTAAAGTTACTAAACTCACCCCATTTAGTAACCCTATCCAAGCTTCTATTTGCTGGTACTTAAAATTCGTTTCACCTGAAGATTGACGCTCTGTTAACCAAACTACTAACACTGTCAATCCCAAAGTCACAACATCGGAGAATAGGTGTCCCGAACCTGCTAAAAGTGACAGGCTACCTCCCCAAAGTCCAACTCCTAATTCTATTAAAAATAGGCTACTCCGCAGCCCTAAAATTACCCAAAGTAAATTTAACTTTTGCGTATCATCTACAGTTTTGGTGTAGGAATGGTGGGAATATTGCAATTTTAGGTTGGTAAAATTCATCTTTATTTTTTACATTCAAAGCTTCTAATTTAAAAATTGAGGATAAACGAAAATTAAAGCAATGGAATATATTTGAAGAGTATAAATTTAAATATATAAGAAAATTTAAATTAACTAAAAAATTTACTTTAGTTTCTGTATAATTTGCTGTCACCTATCTCATCTATCTCAACAACATACAAATTTGTAAATTTATAGTGTCTTTTGGGTTTTAGTTACATACGCAAAACACATATTCAGCAACTAGAATTTAAGCAGATTGTTAATTAATCCGAAAATACGTAGCTAAAACCCAACGACACCAATCAAATCTCAGATGGATAGTAAATCAAAAATCAAATAGTTCTCCCAAAAATGATTTTTTGCGTCTTTTTTCCCCTCGATATCCTTCTCCATGACTTCCTTCTCGATACTCATCTTTACGTTCTCGATATCCTTCTCCATGACTTCCTTCTCGATACTCATCTTTACGTTGGTGTTTATCTGTATATCTCTCATCTTCAAAAGGAATTTCTGTAGAGCGCTCAATTAACTTTTCAAGCTCACCACGGTCTAGCCAAATTCCCCGACATTGAGGGCAGTAATCAATTTCAACTCCCTGGCGGTTTGACATTCTAAGTTCAACGTTGCAGACAGGACAAAACATACTTGTACTCTCCCTAAAATAAAAAGATATATTTTGACAAATTTAGGTATTTCAGCTTTCTATTTCAGCACTCTCGTAGCATTAAAAATCGCTAACAAAGCTACACCCACATCAGCAAAAACTGCTTCCCACAGCGTTGCTACTCCAAAAGCCCCTAAAGCGATAAATAGACCTTTAATAGCCATCGCCAAAATAATATTCTGCCAAACAATTTGATGGGTCTTTCTACCAATTTTTATTGCTTCGGCTACTTTTGATGGTTTATCTGTCATGATAACTACATCTGCTGTTTCAATTGCTGCATCAGAACCTAATCCACCCATCGCCATACCTACATCTGCTCTGGCAATTACTGGAGCATCATTGATCCCGTCTCCTACAAAGGCAACTTTACTGTTTTTTGGAGTTTTACTAAGAATTTTTTCAATTGCATTCACCTTATCTTCTGGTAATAGCTCCGCTTCGTAATAATCTAAACCGATTTGTTGAGCAACGCGGGAGGCAATAGCTTGATTATCCCCTGTCAACATCACTATTTTTTCTACTCCCAATTTCTTCAAAGCAGAAATCGCTTGTGCTGCATCCTCTTTAATTTCATCCGCAATTAAAATGTATCCCGCGTAGATATTATCTACAGCAAGATGAACAACCGTACCGTCCACATTGCAAACAGCATGAGCGATATTTTCTCTATGCAATAGGCGGTCATTTCCTGCCAGTACGACTCGCCCTTTCACCTTTGCTTTAATACCATGACCCGCAATTTCTTCGTAATCTTCAACCTCAGATTCATCAATCTTGTTTTCGTAAGCTGCTCGAATTGATTGAGCCACAGGGTGATTTGAGTGTGACTCTACTTTAGCAGCCATAGCTAATAATTCGCTTTTTGAAAAACCATTGTCTGGCACGATTTGCGTTACTTTGAAAACACCTTTAGTTAGTGTTCCTGTTTTATCAAACACCACCGTTTTAACTGCTGCAAGCGCATCTAAATACGTAGAGCCTTTAACTAAAATTCCACGTTTAGCAGCACCACCAACGCCTCCAAAATACCCTAGAGGAATACTAATAACCAGTCCGCAAGGGCAGGAAATAACTAATAGTACGAGGGCACGGTAAATCCATTCTAAACGAGTTGCACCAGGAATAAATAAAGGAGGAAGTATCGCAACTGCTAGTGATCCAAAAACTACAAAGGGTGTATATATTTTAGCAAATTTGGTAATAAATTTCTGCGTTTCAGCTTTTTTACTGCTGGCATTCTGTACAAGTTCTAAAATCTTAGATATTGAAGATTCACCAAACAGTTTTGTGACTTTGATAGTGATCACACCTGTCTGGTTAATCATGCCTGCTAAAACAGTTTCTCCTACTTGCACTGTTCGCGGAACAGATTCTCCAGTTAATGCAGAGGTATCAAGTTGAGAATTCCCTTCTAGAATCTCACCGTCTAAAGGAATTTTTTCTCCTGGCTTGACAATGATGATGTCCCCTACTGTTACTTGTTCTGGAGATACTTTTTTGACTTCACCGTTGACTTTAAGATTGGCATAATCAGGGCGAACTTCTAAAAGAGATTTTATCGACCTGCGAGAATTACCAACGGCATACTCCTGAAATAACTCTCCTATTCTAAAAAACAACATAACTGCTACGGCTTCTGGAAGCTTGTCAATAGCGAAAGCCCCCAATGTTGCCACAGTCATTAAGAAATTCTCATCAAACACTTTGCCACGCAGAATATTGCGACCAGCAGTAGTTAAAACCCCCCAGCCACTTAATAAATAAGCAGGAATGAAAACCAAATATTCACCGATAGAGTAGGGTGTGTTGTGTAGTTGTTTTTCAAAAATAAAACCAACAATAAATAAAATGACAACCAAAATAATAGGAGTCACTTCTTTTTTTAGGTTAAATTCCCCATCTCCATGACTGTGGTCATGGTCGTGGTCGTGATCATGGTCGCCATCATGAGCGTCGTCGTGGTTATGATTCCCATTATGGTTGTGGTCACTTTGGCAACTGCAACTGCCGGAATCTTGAGAATTTGTTGTTTTTTTCATAGTTTTGTAAGTATTGTCTCAATTTTGACTAAGAAGTGTTCATTCCCTCGGTTTTATCTTGAATTATCGCGTTCGCGTAGCGGCTGCTTTGCAGCATCGCTCGCTAATATTAATCCTCAAAAACCTTGCTTCTAAACAGCCGCATTCCATTCGCGATCACTAATAAGGAAGTTCCCGTGTCTGCTAAAACCGCGATCGCTAATGGCAGCTTGATAGCAAAAGCAACAGAGTGAACTGCCAATATTCTAATACAACTATTGAATAACTATTCAACTGTACAGTTGTTAAAATTTTAGTTATTATTGAGATTGATAACCATTACAAATAAAACTTAGTATGAATAAACACAAGAAAAAGCAGGATTTGGACTTACTTCAAAGTTCTGATGCACCGACCTGTGAGACACATTTGGTACATCTAGATAATGTACGCTCAACTCAGGCACAAATCTTGGCTACAGATAAAGCACAGCAAATGGCAGAAATCTTTGGGATACTGGCAGATCCGAACCGCCTACGTCTTTTCTCGGCTTTAGTAAATCAGGAGTTGTGTGTTTGCGATCTAGCAGCATTGACGAAAATGACGGAATCAGCCGTTTGCCATCAACTACGGTTATTGAAAGTCATGCGTTTAGTCAACTATCGTCGAGAAGGTCGGAATGTTTATTACACTCTAGCTGACAGTCACGCGATCAACTTATATCGCTCTTTAGTAGAAAATTTGAATGAACCAAGTGTTTAGGTTTTCACCTTAAGTTAAATATAGGTTGCCTTAGTGAATTGATCCCATGCCAGCACCTAATTTGAATTTTGCCCGCTTTGCTCACTATCCTGCACCCGCGCGGCTGGGTATATTTGTGATGGCTTTACTACTGCTATGGCTACCTTTTGCTGCACCAATCTACTGGCTTTGGGGTACTGGCAACACAGTCAGTATCATTACTATGCTCGTGTTGTATGGCGATTTTGTGTTTCTTCTTCGACTATGGGGGGAAAAAGTTCATTCCTCTCCCCATCCGCTTGAAAATTACGGTTTAGTACGAACTCGTCAGAACGGGTTAGCGCTTTTAAGGGGTCTATGTTTAGGACTAATAAGCCTTTTCTGCCTGTTTCTCTTAGAAGGCAGATTTGGTTGGTTAATTTGGCAACAAACTCCTCAATTTTTACCCAAGACTATATTAGAAGGATTGATTGTGGCTTTGGGAGTTGGGTTAGCAGAGGAGTTACTGTTTCGAGGCTGGCTGGTAGATGAGTTGCAATTTGATTATGGTTTTAAAGTGGCTTTATGGACTAGCAGCACCATTTATGCAGTTTTACATTTCATTAAACCTTGGGCGGAAATTTTGCGGACTTTACCTAGTTTTCCAGGGCTGTTGCTGCTAGGTCTAACATTGGGGTGGGCAAGGCAATTGTGTAAAGGGCAGTTAGGATTTGCTATTGGATTACACGCAGGTTTAGTTTGGGGCTACTACATTATCAATGTAGGGGATTTGTTATTATACACAGGTCAAGTTCCCGTTTGGATAACAGGTATTGACCGCAATCCCCTAGCAGGTGCAATGGGGTTGCTGTTTATTAGTTTCATTGCTTTGGGATTGCACGTAATTTCTGGAATTAAACGACGGAGTAAGCACAGCTAATGAGTTACGGTTGCCTTACTGTTTGTATAAAGATGCTTCAGTGAAGCAAGTTTGACAGCTTGTCTTTCGTCAATAAGAATATCTACCAGCGATCGCTTTAGCAGTTAAATAGGCGAGGACAATCAACCGTACAAACAGTGGTGATGCCATACCCTCAACTTCAATTTCTCGCTGGATCTGAAATTGCGTAAATTGGTGGTCAGCTAATTATGCGATCGCTGCCAGGAACCTATGGTCTTACCCACCTGGAACCATTGGAAGACCCAGTATCGTAGTGTAACCAGAACTTAGACAGGACAACTAAATATTAGTAAGTGGATGCCTAAGCCAGGAAGTCACCCCCCTGACTCGGCTACAAAACCGTGCATGAAACGTTAACTTCACACGGCTCCTCAATGATTTGGTGCTTGTCACGCACACCTCTAAATTCAGAGTTAAAAGGGATTACAGTTGAGATAATCCTCATCTATCTCTGGAACTGTAACAGCAAATTTATCTGCTGCCGTTTTAGCATCGTGGCAATGTCCATGAAGTAATTGAAGGTTGTCATAGCTATCCTTACCGCCTTTGGAGCGGGGGATTTTATGGTCGATTTCCATCAAGTCTTCATGGTGAAAAAACAGTCCACAATGAGTACACTTTCCTTTTTGCATCTTCAAAAGTGTTGCCACCCTTGTTGGCGCTTCAGGATGTTTACCCATTCTGGAACTCCAGTACACCCAGTCACCATCAAAAGGGCTACGGATTCCTTGCACTTGTATGTGTCTCACAATAGGAGTTTCACGGTGCTTGAGTAAGCGAATCTTCTGATTATGGGGTTTAAAAACCCAATTATCAGACCCTACGGTTTGCCAATATTTTTGACAACTCCACTTTGAGGATTTATTGGAGTGACGATGTTCTGCCCATGCTTTTAACTGGCTGAATAATGTTGTATCAGCCTGATTAAATATGCGTTTACTGACGACACATGAGTAGTAGTTTGTCCATCCACGGATGACGGGATTCAGATGAGCGATTAAATCAAATTGTGGTACTGATTTATGCCCATCAATCAATTTACCTATCTTCTGCGTGTGTGTCTTCAGTTTTGTTTTGCTTGGAGTAATAAGAGTTTTATAACCAAGTAATTTTCCGTTTGAGCTTTTACCACTGTGATATTTTCCTACCGGAAATTGTCGAACAGTGAAACCCAAAAAGTCAAAACCAACCTTACCTTCATACATATTTTGTGTATGAGAAATATGGGTTTTACTTGGTTTTAATTCTAGCCCCAATTCGTTTAACCACTCTGCCATAATCTGCTGACATCTTTGGATAACGGCAAGGTCTTTATGCAGAATCACAAAATCATCTGCGAATCTAATTAAGCTTATTGCTTTACAATTCGCCGTTTTACGTCCGGGTAAAGTAAGAGCAACTTCTTTAATTCGATTTTCCATGCCGTGAAGGGCTATATTCGCTAATAATGGCGAAATCGTACCCCCTTGTGGAACACCCATTGATGTTATGTTGTCAGATTTCTCCCTTAAAGCATATTCAGAGAAATCAATCACTCCCGCTTTCAACCATGCGCGAATTTGTCGGTAGATGGTGGGGAATGTATTTAATTTTGACAGCAGAACATTGTGATTAATTTTGTCAAAAGTGGGTAGCTAGCTAGCGAGGTTTCCAATTATTAGCTCCTTTTCTAACTAGCCCCCTCCGAACCGTGCTTACGAGATTTCCAGGTACACGGCTCTCCAGTACTCTGTGATCACGAGACTCGTTTAGATGTTGGTTTACCAGCGTGTATTGCATCATGGCATTGAGGGCAAACCATGAGAGTTTTCCTTCTACGTGCGGACATAATTTGCATCCATTGCGGTTTTTCCTTTCTACCCTTGGCTTTGAGGTCTTTAAGGGCACGAATATGGTGAACCTCAATATCACCTTTTGCCCCGCAAATCTCACATTCCGAAGCAAGAAGCCGTTTAATTAGTTCATTTCTGAACGCGGGCTTTCTATTTGTTGGCAGGTCTAGAATGGTTGCTTTTAGGTTGCGTTTTAATTGGATGCCGCCAAAGCGAGCCACCAGGGATTTCTTACCTTCTACTGGGACAGTTATTTCCACACACTTTCTCAAGCCTTGTGGAAGCTTTACCGTCTTCTTATACTTGGCGCAGATTTTAGCCACGCTAGTTCTGTGTTTACAGGCAAGGGTTTTCATCAGCGAACTCGACATAATCCATTGAAGTTTTCGCAGCCATGCAATATTTTGGGCAAGGCTATAGAATTGTACATACCCTCTAAATTCCGATTGGTAAATGTTGATAATAGTAAAATCATCATCATTTATTAATTCAGGGCGATGAATGGGTTTACCATTCCTCATGTATAGGGTACATTTTTCTTCTATAAGTCTTGCTGGGATTCTTAGTGCAATAATTCCGTTGATTGAGCGTTTACCATTGGTATGCTTATCGTCAGAATATTGGACTAGAATTTTGTAACCTAGAAAGCTTGCTGCCTCATTCCTAGCATTAGTAATCAGGGTCTTTTCTGGTGACAGTTCCAACTGAAGATTGTCAGCTAAAAATGTCTTGAGTTTTTCCTTAATTTCTTTTGTCTCTTGGAATGAGCCAATAAAACCAAGTAGGAAATCGTCTGCATAGCGGACGTAATTTAACCTTCTGTATTTAGGGTCACGAACATTTTTAGAAGGCATTTTCTGGTATTTAATTTCCAGTTGACGCGCTTTATCAACTTGTCCGTTTTTCCTGTAATACCAAGCAAGTTTTACGAGTTTTGAATACTCTGGATTTTCTGCCCGATGTTTACCAAGTGTATATTCTGGGATGAGTATCTGTTCGATAAATTTATCGAATTTGTCAAGATAGATATTGGCGAGTATGGGTGATAAAATCGAGCCTTGCGGCGTTCCGCTCAGGGTGGAATAATATTTCCATTGCTCACAGTAACCTGCCTTGAGTAAGTTTTCAATCAATCTCAAGAAACGATTATCTTGGATTGTCTCGCGTAAGGTTGACATTAAGATTTTATGATCTATATTGTCAAAGCAACCGCGAATATCTCCTTCGATAAACCATTTAGTTCCTTGCCAAGTACGGTCTATTACTGTTAGCGCCGTATGGCATCCGCGCTCTTGTCGAAAACCATGACTGCTGTTAGAAAATTGAGGCTCGTAGTACGCTTCTAATATTAAACGTATTACTTCCTGAATCAATTTATCGTTCCAAGTGGGAATACCCAGAGGTCGAGTTTTTCCATTTTTCTTGGGAATATTAATTCGCCGTACTGGTGTCCACCGAAAACGTTCATAGCGAATATCCTCTATGAGGTTTTCAATCTTTTTGATGGACATCCCATCAACAGTCTCTGATGTAATTCCTTGCGTCATTGCCCCATCATTTTTGTAGATGCGGCTGTACGCCAAGAGGTATAAATTGGGGTTGAAAAGTTGTCTGTAGATATCATCCAGAGGTAAACCACGGTAGCCTCTGTCTCGGATTACACTTAAAATCGTTTCGGCGTTTCGCATCTCGCGTACCTCTCGATATGAGTGTGAAGAATACCTGTTCCTCTTCGCCATGTAGGCGGCTTTCCCGTCCTCGGACTACTATAGGAACTCTGTAACCATAGGGATCGCCCCCCGTAGGTCATCCCGCGCTTTATTAACTCAGTACGTAACAGTGTGATTTAGGTGTCCCATTCATTCGTTAAGCCATCTCATCGCTGGCTGACTTCGTTTGAAGAAGTTGTGTGGTTCAAATGTTTAAAACTATACACAAACGATTATTCCTTTTTAGGCGTTGTAGGAATAGGCAATCGCGTATACCGTCAGAATTGGGCTTCAGGTAGTTTAACCTTCACCATGTCACACAAGTCTTGCCGGACTCTAGTTTTAACGCCTTCTCTCTATTTCCGGCTTTACCAACATGCTGTTGTCCCTTTTGTCTTTCAACTCCAGGTAAGTTGGTTGACTTAGAGACGTTCTTCTTAGTCTCTCCCAACTTGGTTGGGGATACCGCGTTAACACTAGTGACCTGCAATTATAAATCCCCCGACCTGCAATCATCGCTGTATTGAGCCAGGATTATTTGCAACTATAATTTCATTTGAGCCAGGATTAATTGCAACTGAGCCAGGATTAAATGCAACCAGCCTGCAATCATCCGTTTCGACCAGGATTAATTGCAAATAAGCTCAACACTTTACTAGGGTTGAGTTTTCTCTCCTTGACAAGGGGTTGTCAAAAAACTCATGTGAGAGTTTGATAAATTAACTTTGAATTCTTTACGAGTTTATTTACTGAAAAAACAACGGTAAAAGGAACTCTAAGCCTTACTAGTGACGCAGTTAAGAAAACGTTCGTTTTTTTGACTTTTATAGTTGCAGATAATCCTGGCTCAAACCGATGATTGCAGGTTGGTTGCAAATAATCCTGGCTCAGTTGCATTTAATCCTGGCTGAAGCGCAATTATAGTTGCATTTAATCCTGGTTTGTAAATGTCTTGATTGCAGGTTTGAGCGATTAGTATTGCAGGTCGCTACAATTAAGTCCCTAGCAAACTTGACTGGGGTCAAATTTGTACTGGCAGGTACTTATGACTTGTTGATACTTCGTAACTTGAGTGCCCAGTTATGCAGACGCAGCTTGGATATTCATTTTGAACGGTACAAAGCTGAGAATGAAGAAGATTTAAAAGCTTTCAGAGGTGTTGTTCAAACTTTCCAACGTCATTTACCTTTTGAACAAGAGCCTGATTTACTTCAATACTGGGATTTTTGCTACGAACGCAGTTTCGGTTGTGTTGGTATTCTCAAAGATTGGTTATCTCAAGCATTGGCAACTGCATTACTAGAAGGAGCTAAAACTCTCACTCTGTCGCATCTTATATCTTCTGCTTACTCTCAGGAACAATGCATCATTATCGTCAATGAAACAAGATTGGGAGAAAAGCAACTTGAGTTCACCTCGGATAGTTCGGCTTTGAGAATTGCTTTGGGTTTGGAATCTCATCAGGTGTCAGTTACACATAACGCTTCCCAGGCAACTAATACTAAATCTCGTCGTTCTTCTACCGGTAACACTAAACCTCAACGTCGTCCTGTTGGAGGTGGTGAAAATGTCGGTTGAAAGTTTGGCTAATTATGAGTCTTGGGACTTAAAAATGAACCAACTGCCAAAACGCAGTCATCTTTACTCTCTTCAACCAATAGGTTTTGCTACACCCACAGTTGAAAGTTTTACTAGTTACTTACAGCGCTTGGCTGCTGCACATGGTGTCTCGATGGCTAGTTTAATTCGCTATAAAATTACGCCGTTATTTATCCAGAGCAACCAACCACCGGATTTCTTGAAAGCTGATGATGCTATCAAAATGCTCATCACTGCTTGGCATCGAGAGCCTGCACTTTTACAACAGCAGTCTGCTAAATTTTGGTTAGACCGAACGCAACATGTTTCAAAGGTAGTTGCCATCGTTGAGAAATTAACTGCTAGGCGGGATCTGAGTTTTCTGACTTTACTCCAATGGCATTCATGGCGGCTTAACTTCAATCATATTTTCCATACTGAACAACGTTGGTGTTCTGGTTGTTATCAAGACTGGCGTGAAGCTGGTTTACCTATTTATAACCCTTTGTTGTGGACTTTAGAAGCTGTTAGTGTTTGTCCAGTTCACCAACGTTACCTACAATTGCGCTGCTTGTACTGTGGTTGTTTTCAACAATTTCTCAATCTGGAATGCCATTCTCTTGGCTATTGTTGTGCGTGTAATGCATGGCTGGGTCGGTTTGTAGACACTACTGCTAAATCTCAGGGGTCTCGGTTTGATTGGGAAAAGTGGGCCGCTCAATCTGTCGGCCAGATTTTCGGCGCTCTGCCAACACTTAGTTCGACTTCTTCTTATAAAGATACCCTACTAGCCAAATATCGGCGAAAACCTACTCTCACTAAGTTTTTAAGGTGGTGTTACAAGCTAGGAATTAACCCACATGAAGGTTTGGAAATTCTCTCGATTATACCGAGTGTACTCAGTTGAACCCAGACCAGAGCTACTCGACGGTGCTTTCCTTTGTAAGCATAACGTGAGCAAATTGCTCATCTTATGCTTTCAGTGACATCAGGAAAAATCTTGCCACTAGAGATTGATGTTTAGTCCGGATTTGATGAGATTATGAGAAGAATATGAAAATATTCCCCTAGAAAACAAATGACTCGCCCCGAAAACCGCCCCAGTCTCCCTGAAGTTCACCGCAGTATTAGAATTCCCAACACTAAAAGCTTTTGGCGCAAGATGCTGGCTTATGCAGGGCCAGGGTATCTGGTTTCAGTGGGATATATGGACCCTGGAAACTGGGCAACAGATATCGCCGGGGGGTCTAAGTTTGGCTATACCTTGTTGACAGTAGTTATGCTGTCGAACCTGATGGCGATATTACTGCAATCGCTATGTGTGCGTTTGGGTGTTGCCACAGGACGAGACTTAGCACAGGCTTGTCGGGACTATTTCAGTCAAAGGGTGAGCTTTTGTTTGTGGGTGCTGTGTGAGATTGCGATCGCCGCTTGTGACTTGGCAGAATTACTGGGAAGTGCGATCGCCCTGCAACTTTTATTCGGTATTCCCTTGCTATGGGGTGTGTGCATCACTGCGCTGGATGTCTTGGTATTGCTATTCCTGCAAAGTAAAGGCTTTCGCTATACAGAAGCTTTGGTAATAATGCTGGTAGCAACCGTAGGCATCTGTTTTACAGCGGAAATTCTGTTCTCTCGACCTGATATGGGAGGGATTTTGTTGGGATATCTGCCTAAAAAAGAAATTTTACAAAACCCAGAAATGCTCTACATTGCCATTGGTATTTTAGGCGCAACAGTAATGCCTCACAACTTATATTTACACTCCTCTATTGTGCAAACTCGTGATTGGCAACCTAATACTGAAAAAAAATGGGAAGCGATTAAGTTTGGTACAATTGATTCAACTTTTGCTCTATCGTTGGCACTATTTATCAACTCAGCCATTTTAATTGTGTCTGCCGCCACATTTCATTTTTCTGGGAATCAAAATGTAGCAGAAATTCAAGAAGCTTACAAACTGCTTTCACCATTATTAGGCGTTAGTGCTGCTAGTGCTATTTTTGGCATTGCCTTACTTGCTTCTGGGCAAAGTTCAACACTGACTGCAACCTTGGCTGGGCAGATTGTTATGGAAGGGTTTTTACAATTTCGCCTTCCATCTTGGTTACGCCGTTTAGTTACCCGTCTGCTTGCCATCATTCCAGCGTTGATTACGATTATTATCTTTGGGGAACGTAGTACAAGCAGCCTCATCGTTCTTAGTCAAGTTATCCTCAGTTTACAGTTACCGTTTGCAGTGATTCCATTGGTGATGTTTACGAGTAACCGTCGCTTAATGGGAGAGTTTGTAAATCCCCTGTGGCTAAAATCTCTAGCTTGGCTGGTTGCTATTATTATCGTCGGGTTAAATGTTTGGTTGCTATTACAAAGTATTTTGATTTGGCTGGGTTTCAATCTCTAAATCTCTCGAAACCGCTTAGGATGGATCTAGTTGAGAAAAATCTCGTGTATCTGTCTTGATATATCTATCAAGGAGAAAGTCAAGCCATGAACCATATTCGCAAAGCTGTTGCCATTCTGGGAATAACGAGTAGCGTACTGAGTGGAATACCTGTTGCTGTCCATGCTGCACAGGAAGCACCAACGCGCATCCAACAGATGAATTTTCAGGAATACCATAACCAGGGAGTGCAAAAGCTTGAACAAGGCAACTTCAACGGCGCAATAGAAGATTTTAGTCGGGTAGTACAGTTAAATCCCCGATACTACGAAGGTTTTTGCCTCAGAGGTTTAGCAAAGTCTCAATTAAGAGATTTTAAAGCAGCCGTTAGCGACTTCGATCAAGCACTGCGACTAAACCCCAACCATACAGATGCTTACAACGGTCGAGGAACTGCTCATGCGGAACTAGGAAGTATTGAAGCGGCGATTACCGACTTTAACCAAGTACTAAGAATTGATCCGAAGTCTGTAGATGGTTACTACAATAGGGGCTTTTTGAATTATAGGCAGGGAAATCACAAGCTGGCGATCGCAGATTTTAACCAAGCACTACAAATCAACCCCAATTTAGCTGATGCCTACGGCAACCGAGGACTTGCTGAATATGCTTTGGGCGATCGCAAAAATGCTATTAATGATTTAGAGCAAGCTGCAAGTCTGTTTCAACGGCAAGGAGATACTCTTCGGTATCAGCAAACACAAGCTCTCCTTCAGCAGATTCAGCCCTAAGTAATTCAAATAATTGTCAAACCCAACTTTTCAACAAACCTTACGGAATAGTTGGGTTATTCAATCTTGTTATCGAACTGTTGAGGAAACGATAAGCTGCTTTAGCTCAATTTTTCCAGTTATTACTGCCATTGTGTGATTGAAAGACAATCATCTTCTGTATATTGCTGTGATTCATTTCCTGCATATTATTAATTATGGGTTGGCAGCAGCTATTTGGTTGCGACTGCCCATATTGTATGAATTCTCTACGCACCCTACGCAATCAAGCACCAATAGTTTACTAGTATTTTGATTGTAAGGAAAGCCGGGTATATTCTACTTGTCATGTGTCTGCTGAGTTCGGCATCAATCTTTTAAGTAGTAATACTATAAAAAATTCACATTTTTTATAATCTATTGAGGTGGGTTAGCGTGATCCATAACCCACCAATCTGCAAAATTTTAATTTAAAGCCTTTGCTCTTAACCAACGAGAGAAGTGGTCAAGAAAACAACTCCTATTGAACAAATAGCCAAACCAATAAATTGTAGTATCTTTAAGAATTGATTGGCAAATTTTTCGCTTACAACTTTACCAATTAGTAACGCACCGATAGCAATCCCATATTGTATTAAAGTGAAGCCTGCTAGGTAAGCTACTAGCGGTGTCATTTGTGCGCCGACAATGGACTCACCGTAAGCATAACCATGAAATAAACCAGCAACTGCTCCTAACAAAGCTAGCACAAACCAATTAGGTTTTTTCGATAGCAGTAACATTGCACCAAAAGCAATCACCGAACTAGCAATGATGATCTCACTTAAGGGTAAATCGAATTTCAGTATATGAATTCCAGTTCCAGCCATAGCTGTCAAAACGAAAGCTACTGGAATTAACAATCCATTTTGTTGTCTAGCACTAAGTAAACCAATAGCAACCACAAAGGCAAAATGGTCAAGACCAATAACGGGGTGGGCTAACCCAGACAAAAACCCTTCAAAGAAATTAGACGGTATTTTACCACCAATGGCATGATGTGCTAAAGCTGGATGAGCAGCACTTAAAAGTCCTATGCAAGTTAAGAAGGCAATTCCTAAGTAAAACTTTGTTGAAGTTACCGTTGATGATTTTTGTTTGTAGTTAGCAACAAGCTGGATTTTTAACACTGTGTATCTCCCAATATTAGAGTTTAAATAGATCAATAAACATCGTGACTCAGCAACCAGAGCGTGATAGTCATTTAACATTAAAGTCTCACTGTTAACGCTGGTAACTAACTCTTCCAGACCCGATGTAGCATTCAGACAATATCGGATTGTGTACGGTTGCACTGATATATTGGCAATAAATTCATATTTTTTAACTATTTTATGCAAGTTATCAATTCTCTTAACCGCCCTTCAAAAAAATCCTTTTTGGGAATATGATATGCGGCAAAGATAGAGAGAATAGGTTAAAAACTATGCCCAATATATATCGCAACGTTCTCCAACAACGGCTAACCGAGATAAGTTCACGATTTGGAGGGTTAAGTCCTCAAAACACCCCGGAAACCCGTTTCTCCGTAGAAAAAAGCGTCAGGTATAGGCTCTGAAGCCCTTGTTCCATAAGGCTTCCAAAATTACCTTCCAAGTCGTGATTACAACCTTCTGCCGGGTTTCCATTGGAATTACCAATTGCGAATTGGATTGACTGTTGATAG